>CAZNXD010000166.1:0-4508 GCA_964576935.1 uncultured Pirellulales bacterium
GTGCAGTTCGAACAGCGACTGCGTCTTAATCATTGTCACCTGGTCGGGATAGGCGCTGAAGGTATGTATATGCAGCTCGTTTTTGCGAGCTTCAAAATCGATATAGCAGAACGGCTCAATGCCGCCGACCTTCAAATCCGGAAAATTCACGAAAATCCCGCGGTTCTTTGCGAAGCGTTCCAAGTCGGTGTGGCTCTGCCGATAAAGATTTGGGCTCATCTTTTCGACCTGGAAATCGGTCATATAGCTCATGCCGCGGCTAAGCGTACATTTATGCGAACGCGGTCCCCGGAACTGGAACCGCTCGATAAGTCCCCGCTGCGGGAGCATCTGGCCCGGAGCGCTGACCACTTCGCTCAGGCAAACATCGTCGGCAAAAACGCTAACTACGTGCGTACAACCGGTCACCCAAATCAATGCCTCATACTTATCCGTCTTCAGCTCACGCTTGGCGTAAATCTGAAACAGTTCCGGATGCAAAGGTCTCTGGAATAAGTGAAATGTCAACTCGCCGATAGCAACATTGATCTGAGGTAATTCCATTCACATATCCCCACAAAAGATTATAGCCAACTACGAGCTTATTATACACAACTAACCGCCTAAATTTCAAGCTTAATATCAGTACTGATAACGGCGTTTCCAACACTTATAGGACGATGATTTCACAAAACCAGAAATGCAAAAGACTAACACCGCCGAACTTTTTTAGAATTTTTTTTGCCGTAGTTCCGATAAGGCAAAATTTACGTTTGAGAAAAGAACGCAGCGTTAATAAGTGTTGCGATGATATCATAAAAAGCATGCGTCCCGGCGGCAATGCCGAAACCCCGCATAGCAAACAGTATCGCAAAGTAAACCCCCGCAACAGCCCTGAAAACAAACACCGGCCAGCTAAAAGCCGCCACATGTCCAAGCTCTCCGTCGACAAAAACTATATGGTGATGCGCGCTGAACAATGCCGCTGAAATAATGACCGATATGATTACCGAGTTTCTGTGACTAAAGTTCAGCACATCCTGCAGCAGCAGCATAAGAAGACATATCAGAATCAGCCGAAAAATCAGCTCCTCGTATATCCCCGCACCGATGCCCGTTACGATATCCGCAAGCACCGAACGCCTTATCGCCACATCTCCTTCGGCCACGAGTTTCGCCACAGCAGCCGAGACATCCGCCCCACCGCCGACGCTTGAGCTGTTCAAAAACAAGCTCAACACAATCAACGGTGCCGACATCAACACGCACTCAACGGCCATCGGCCAGACGTCGCTGACAATAAACCGCCAGCTCTTCTTCGAAGTCATCTGAAACGCCAACAGAATTACTACCACCATCAGCGGCGGCGCCGCCCAGGCAAATTTGCCTCCCAGTCCCACGTACTCAAGCCCTCTCTGCAACCATACAAACGCCACCACCCGCACCTGAGATTGATCCAGCACGTCGGTATTTAAAAAAATCGTACCAAGCTCATAGAAAACGATAAAAGGCAGGAGAAAAAATAAGCCATAGATAGGCCGGCTGGTTCGTTCGAGATACGAACCCTGTGCGTAATTAAATAGTTGACTGCTGCTTTCTTTCTGCTTATCTTCCATGACCGATTCGCTATTTATCCCTAAAGCTTTTCAGCCTTGTCCGGAGTTTACTTAAATCTTTGTGAATTTACAATACTCTTTAAAATCGAGCATCGCGTAATATTGTGACAGCCGAACAGTTAAGACAAATTTATGACCTTGCCTTTGGTTACTTCGGCCCCCAGCACTGGTGGCCGGGTGAAACACAGTTTGAAATCATAGTTGGCGCTATCCTGACGCAAAACACCAACTGGGCCAACGTCGAAAAGGCAATCACAAACATCAAAAACGCCGAACTGTTGAGCCCTCAGGTTCTGCATGAACTGGATATAACTCAACTCGCCGAGCTCATCCGGCCTGCTGGATATTTCAACGTAAAAGCCAAACGTCTCAAGAGCTTTTTGGACTGGCTTTTCGAACAATACGACGGCAGGCTGGAAAATCTTGAACAGCTTGAAACTTCCCGGTTCAGAGATGAACTATTGTCCATTAAAGGCATCGGCCCGGAAACCGCTGATTCCATTTTACTTTATGCCTTCGGCCGGCCTGTCTTTGTAGTCGATGCTTACACCGCAAGAATCATTGCTCGCCACGGCTTGATTGAACCGCTCTTTGATTATGAACAGCTGCAGCAACTATTCGAATCAAATCTGGAACCTGATGTGCAGTTTTTTAATGAGTATCACGCGCTGCTGGTCCAGGTGGGAAAACAATTCTGCAAACCCAAAGCAAAATGCGCCGGCTGTCCATTGGAAAAATTACCCCATAGTCTGGAGTACGAAGTTTAGCGCAAGTTTTTCTGGTTTGCAAAGATTACGGACTGATTTGTGTGAGCCAGTCCGCGCAGAAGGCCGCATAGTCTAAAAAGTTGACGATGTCGTCCGGCTCATCCGAAGGTGCGATGTCCGCATCGAGATAATACAAGCCGGCTTTGAGCCATTCATCCATCAATACGCCCACATCCTGCTGGTCAACTTTGTCGTCGCCGCCCTGTGGTGCAACATCACATACAGGATTATATCCGCTCTGCCCCTTTTCGGTCAGCCAGGAATTGGCAAAGACAGAGTAATCCAGAAAATCTACGAATCCGTCGCCTTCGCCGGGTGCGATATCGAAGTAGCACTTTTCCATCAGCCACTGGTTACACAGATAAATAAAATCTTCCTCTTCCACTCCATCAGGACAGGCAAAATCATGCTCGTCCAGCTGCCAAGCGAATTTGGCATAATTGCCCTCGCAAAGCCGCCAGATATCATCAGGCCCGTTGGCCCTTTCATGCACAAAATCCCAGCCTGCCGCGATGAATGTATCAGCGTTCTGCATTTCGGTGGTAGTTTTACTGGTTCCGCCGGCACTGCCTGTTGCCGGCAGGGCTTCGTTCATATCCCAGAAAGAATGGTATGTAAAAGAACCCGAACTGAGTCCGGCTATTGCCCCAAAAGAATCGCCCCCGGAAACACTTGTTGCAGCATAGCAATACTCAATAGTACCATGATGTCCACCCGCAATAGTACCAATAGCTTTTTGACCGGAAACTCCACCACCCCTTACGTAACAATTCGAAACAGTGCCGCTTTCAAGAATTCCAATAAGTCCACTAACGGCGTTTCCTCCGGGTACGTTTACATCCGGCGCAATCAATCCAAGATTTTTTATCAGTGCGTTGCCTGAAATTCGGCCGAATATTCCGACTCTGTGCTCATTATCAGACTGATACGTAAAGTTTGAAATGGTGTGACAATTGCCATCGAACACGCCTTCAAAAGCAAACATTTCATCGCCGATTATATTGTAATCTTGTTCGCCTAACTGGCTCATGTTTATATCTGCCGTCAGTTTAAAATTGCTTTGCCATTGATAATTGTTGATTCCGATTTTATTCAACTGCTCGGCCGTATATATTAAAAACGGCTCCTGCTCAGTCCCTTTGCCGCCGCCGTAACTTTCTTCAGATGTGGTGTCGTTCTCCGCGACGATTATTGTATAATCTTCCACTTCTCCGCCAACTTCATATCCGCAGGGACTCGATGAATCGGTTCTGATACGCAATCTTTTCGGTCCGTAACCAGCCCAATCAGGTATGACCAGTTTTCCATAGCGAATGCCTGTCCACAAAGTAGAGCTGCTGTACGGCGGCTCATTGTATACAAGATAAGTGAGAGAAATTGATTCACAGGGGTCGTCAAAATCCTTATCGTCATTCCAGTCAACCCAAAGGGCGGTTGGCGGCCCATCGCCGCCGGTATCTATAATGAATGGATATTCTGTATCTTTCTCCAACTGTGTTGTTATCGAGGTGTAATCGGCATATCCACTCCAGCCGGAAGAATTGTCAATTGCTTTTATACGAAAACGGCTGACATGCGAACCAGCAATTATTCCTCCGCCGGCATCGCAATATTCATTCTCTCCTGAAACAATGTTCACTGTGTAATCTTCAGTTTCACCGGTGGGCATTTGTCCGCATGGTGTCGGTAGCGTATAGCTGATTCTCGACCTGAGCCTGGTAGCACCAGCAACTGAATCAGGCGGAACAGTAAAAGCGGCGTATGCAGCAGAAGCCATATTATTTGTTTGTATTGTTTCACACGGGTCGCCAAAATCCTCGTCCTGATTCCAGTCAACCCAAAGCCCTGTTTCGTTATCATAGTCTAATTCACCGAATACTATTGAAGCTATGTAAGTGTTACCCAGCTGAAGATTAGTTTCAAGACCTGTGAAATCAGAATATCCCCCCGAGTCACAATCAGACGGTCCATTGTCAATACCTAATAATCTGAAATAATTGATATATGGGTCACATTGCAGACTCGATGCGCTGCAGTAACCGCCAGGTTCTTCGTAATAGAGCTTAATCCACCAATTATAAATATAGCTGTCTCCGACTCCATATTCTTCGTACGCCAGCAGCCACCATGCCTGGTTGAGGGGCTC
>CAZNXD010000167.1:0-4505 GCA_964576935.1 uncultured Pirellulales bacterium
AAATCTTTTTTGAAGTATTTCTCACTTGAGAAGATGACCTGGTCGTACTTCAAGACGAATCCTTTGAGAAAATCCCAAAGCTCCTGGTTCGGAGTTGTCAGGTCTATGTGACATCGCCAAATCCACGGCTGGCGTTTGCGGTAGGAGCGGATAAGGGTAAGCGGCTGGGGGTCGTGGATTATGACACAGTCATGATCGATATGGGTGAATCTGGCAAAGGTTTCGTTGACGTCCAGATAGATCTGCTTTTTTCTATCGGAGAGGTTGAACTTGGCTCCCTGAAGTGCGTTGTGAAAACTTTTGGTAACTTCAAAGAACTCCTGGCTTCCGTGAAGTATTCTCCAGCCTGCGTCTATGCCGACGTCGTTCATCAGCAAGACCAGCGAGTACAGGATTTCAGCGACGCCGCCGCCCTGGTACGTTGCATTGAGGTGAATGATGTGCTTATTGTAAAGCCCTTTTGCTCTTTTGTAGATTTCAGCCAGGGTGTCATCCGGCACTAGCGAACGAAAGTCCTCTAATCTGAGCATGATTGTTCTCCACTTAGCAGTGTTAAAAGCGTTCTGATTTTATCAACTGAATCAACGTAAAACCGGGCCTCGGAAGGTCCGGCACCAACTTTAATAGAATAAGCATCTTTTGGCAAGGCAGAGAACATTTCTTCATCGGTGTAATCATCGCCCGCAGCGAGCACGAAATCCGGTTCGAATTGGTGAAGGATAAGTTCGGTGGCTCGACCTTTGCTGACGCCGTGCTGCTTTACTTCGATTATTTTACTTCCCTCAAAGACCCCTACCTGCATATTGGCGGTCAAATCGGCTAACGCGCCTCTGAGTTCCTGAGCTCTGACAGCGGCAAGTTCGGGGTCGGACCTGCGACAATGCCATACCAGCGAGAAATCTTTTTCCTCGACACTGGCTCCGGGTGTTCGGTCGGCGAATAACTCGAGTATCGGCCTTAAAGTCTCTTTCCAATCAGAGTGCACAGGGTCAACAGGCGATTGCCAGTCATGTTCTTTCCATTTAATCCATGCACCGTGTTCGGCTATCAGAATAATCTCCAAGAAGCCAAGCCAATCGGAAATGGTTTGTTTGTCTCTGCCTGATATGATGACAAGCTCGCTGTTTGGTATGTCCTTTAGCTTCTGCAGTAATTTAAGCACTTCGGTATCGGGCCCGGCGTCCTGCGGCTTGGCATGAAACTTCACTAACGTCCCGTCATAATCGAGCAGGAGCAGTCGTTTTTTGGCAGAATTGTAATCTCCGACTATTTGATTCTGTATCTGTTCTGTCAAAAATTTGAGCGAAAGGTTTTGCTGAGACTCTTTTACGCATTCGAGAGCATCTACAAAGTCATTTGCCCACCTTGCTACATCGTATCTTTTGAGTCTTTGCTGCATGGGTTTGAGCCTAAGTGCCTGCTCAATTGCAGGCATATCCAGAGCTTTCTTAATCGCGTCGACAATTTCATGCTTGTTATTGGCATTGACTATTAAGGCCTCACCAAGTTCGCTGGAGGCACCGGCCATTTCACTGAGAATAAGCACACCATGGCCATTCTCTTTTGCGGCAACGAATTCCTTGGCAATCAGGTTCATACCGTCCCGAACAGGAGTCAGAAGAGCCACATCGGCAACGTTATAAAGAGCGTTAATTCTTTCAAAAGACAAAGATTTGTACAGATACCATACCGGTATCCAGCCGATGGTTGCGTGCTCACCATTGACTCTGCCGACGAGCTGCTCGAGCTGTTGTCTAAGCTGTTTATATTGGCTGACATTTGAGCGAGAAGGTACGGCTACCAAAATCATGGTGACTTTGCCTTTGTACCGCGGGTTTTTACTTAAAAACAAGTCGAAGGCCTCGAGTCTTTGAATAATTCCTTTTGTATAATCCAGGCGGTCAATCGAGGCGATTATCTTTCGCTCACCCACCATACGTCGAATTTGTTCGATTTCTTTTTTGACCCGCCCGAGCTTATTGGCCTGTGAATATTTCTGATAATCGATGCCCATTGGAAAGGCGTCCACTTTTACCATTCTGTTTCGTACGCTGAGATTGCCGAGATGCTGCTCCAGTGCCAGAAGCCGGCTGGTACAGCTGAGGAAATGTCTTACGTAGTCGTAAGTGTGAAAGCCGACTAAATCGGCACCTAAAATTCCTTCAAGCAACTCTTCGCGCCAGGGCAGCAACCTGAACAACTCAAACGAAGGAAAAGGAATGTGCAGGAAAAAACCTATTGAAGCTTTTGGAAGGTGCTTTCTTAGAAGCTTCGGCAAAAGCAGCAGATGATAGTCATGTACCCATATGCAATCATCCTGGGCGGCGTATTTTAGAACCTCATCGCAGAAGAGCTCATTTACATGCACGTAAGTATGCCAGAACCTGTCTTCATAGACTGTTCTTGCTGCGAAATGATGAAACAACGGCCAGATTGTGGTGTTTGAAAACCCTTCGTAGTACTCTTTGAGATGCTTTTTTGTGAGAAAGACCGGATAACAGCCGCTATCTCTTAGCTTATGCTCGAGCTGTTGTGTATCATCGTGGGTGAGACGCTCCTTTGGGCCCCCGGGCCAGCCTATCCAGGCCCTGTCAAAATCCTGAGGCAGCGTAGATAAGCCTGTGGCCAGGCCTCCGGCACTTGGAGCAAGGACGAGGCCCCCCTTTGTTTTGGTCACGCTTACGGGAAGCCTGTTTGCAACAACAATTAGTCGAGGCATTTTAAGCCTTGATATTCGTAATTTTTATTCCGAATGTGATTTCCGTTAAGTATATGCAGTAAAGACAAGATAGCAAGAAATAAACAAGCTAGAGCAGGAAATGTTACTGTGCTCGTGGAATCTTAACCAAGGATTTGAACTGTAAGAAATGTATTACAAGGTGCTATTGAGTACCATAGCCACAATAGCCGATTTCGTCGCAGACTTGTTTCATGCGGTCCCAGACGCCGGTACCATCAATTAATTCAATGGCCAGCGGTAATATCAAATTGTTCTCTATGAATATATGCCTTCGCATAGCAGGAACCACATAATCTGTAAGCTGTTGAAGCTGCAGTTTGAACTCATCGAAAGGAATGCTGTCAATCAGCCAAGCAAGTTCCCTAAGCTCAGATATCCTGACAGAAAGCTGGTTGTGCTGCAGGCTGATAATGTCGGCCGGGCCGGGGAAACCGCGACGCTTCAACTCAGGAAAAATAACCTGGTCCTCACGTTCCGGGTGCTGGGCAGCGGCGCTGAGGTGGTGGGTAATGTGTTCGAATTTTCTGATTTGAGAATTGGTGCTGGCGGCCTCATCGAGCTGCTGAATTTCAATGTTGACATCTTCAAGGTCGGCAATAAAGCACAAAATCATCTCGTGCTCGGCAAGGATACGCTGAATGATATGATTTTCAGGCAACTCGCACCGAAGCTTCTCAACCTGATTCGGCAGCAGGAGTTTGTTCTGCTGCCAAATGATGAAAAGCTCATCGATGTCAAGCCCGGCTTCAAGCACTTTTTCCTGGGCGTGAGCGATTTCTCTGCAGTCAGCCGATGCCAGCAATTCCCTTTTCTGTTTCGAAAGAGTGGAATAACTTGGGCTGCTGCACAGATTAAGAATGATGTTTGCTAACTCAATTACTCTTTCCATCTCTCGGCCTTTCTTTCTAAAAGGCCCTCATCCGCATCCAAGCTAGCAACTTTTCACTAATCTATACGTCTATGGGGGACATTGGGTGTGCGATAAAAAGAAAAAAATCTGAATCTTTTTTAAGTTTTTTAAAGTTATCCACAATGCTGATACAACAACCACGCTTACAGCAAGTCATAGAGATAAAATAGGAAAGCTTTAAATAACCAAATGGTGTTATTTTTGAGGATTTTGCTACTGCAGGTTCTCAACCCATGAGCTCAAATACCGCTTAAAAATTCTACAGCATTGAGATCCTGTTGATTATCACAAGGGAGTATATGCCAAAACCGAGAACGATGTGAACTAAAGGCAGGCCAAATAACTCAGTACTTGAGCGATATTCGTAACCGCCGAGGAATTTTCCGGTGGTGTATCCGCAGTGCGGGCAGATTACAGCTTTGTCTGATATCTGGTTATTACATTCGGGACATTCGATAAGCGACATGGCTTTAACCTCACTGTTTTAGACGATTCAATTTTTTGCTCAAAAAAAGAAATCGGCAAGGCCGGTTGGGTCATTTTAACCGGTGATATTATGGGAGGGCCGGTGATTTTTGAATTATTTGATGTGATGTCAGCTAAGGAGTATTGCTACAACAGAGCGGCGGCTATACAATGAACGTACAGAATCATAAGCCAGGGAAGGCAGATTATGGTGGGCATTGTAAGCAAACCCGATACCGAGCAGAAACTTTCGCTTCTAAGCGCCGATGCGCAGTACGATTTGGCTTGCGCGTGCGGAACAGGCAAAGATGAGCATCGCAAAAGAGGCAGCAGAGGAAAGTGGATATATCCGGTCACACTTCCTAACGGCGGGACAAGCGTACTTTTCAA
>CAZNXD010000168.1:0-4461 GCA_964576935.1 uncultured Pirellulales bacterium
GTACTTTACCAATTAGCTACCGTGTATCTGATTGCTAGCCTGATTGGTTTTCTGTTATCATTCTTATTGTATTTTTAATCATGGCTGCCTTTCCTTCACTGGCGGTCTCGCTTCAGACGGGTCTGCTCGACCCGATACCTCTCATAACGCGCTCGTTCAATCTTGTTATGATGCCGATTCTCAACCGCGGTTTTCACATTGCTTCGGCTACGGAGCGTTTCTATACCGGCGCATGGCTGATATTTGCTGTTTTTGTCACAGCCGTTCTTCTCAATTTTGCTATTCCGCGTTTCTACTGTCGTTTCGTATGTCCGCTCGGCGCACTGTTTGGTCTTATCGACCGGTTCGCTGTTTGGCGCATCGGCAAGACCAAGGCTGAATGCATCAACTGCCGACTCTGCAATGTAAATTGTGAAGGTGGCTGCGAGCCTGCCTCTCAAATTAGAATCAGCGAATGTGTTCTTTGTTTTAACTGTCTCGACGATTGCAAACATAATCTCCTGGCCTACCAAACGAAAAAATCCGCCGCTGGTGAAATCACCGACCCGGATATCTCCCGGAGAGGTTTTGTGCTTTCACTTGCAGGCGGCGTATTAGCCATACCCGCTGTACGGCTTGCCGCAAAACTGACTACTAATCGTGACCATTTATTGATTCGCCCGCCTGGCGCTTTGAATGAGCAGGAATTTCTAAAGCGATGTATCAAGTGCGGCCAATGTATGAGAGTCTGCCCCACAAACGTTATTCAACCTGCCGGGCTTGACAGGGGAGTTGAAAATCTCTGGACGCCTGTCCTTAATAATCGAATCGGCTCGAGCGGCTGTCAGTTAAATTGTGTTTCGTGCAGCCAGGTCTGTCCGACCGCTGCGATACGACCGTTAACTCTGGATGAAAAACTCGGCAAAGGAGGTTTTGCCGACAAAGGCCCCATTAAATTAGGCACAGCCTTTTTCGACCGTGGCCGATGCCTGCCTTGGGCAATGGGCCGACCTTGCCTTGTCTGTCAGGAAAACTGCCCGGTTAGCCCAAAAGCAATATATACCAGGGAAACCTTCAATACCGTAAGAGACGGCAAATTCAGGATAAAAGCTGTTAGTTCAGGCGCTTTGACAATTGCCGATGCAAAAATCACCCCGGCCAAATACGCCACCGGTGATTATTATTGTCTGTTTGGCGGCGACAGATTTAAAATAATTTCAAACACCGAAGATACTGTTGTTTTGGCCGCTGATGAACGAATCCTCTTGAAATCACAGGACTTAATGGAAATACAGGTTCGTCTGCAAAGGCCTTATATCGACGTGGAAAAATGCATCGGCTGCGGAACTTGCGAACACGAATGCCCTGTTGCCGGTAGACCTGCTGTAAGGGTATCATCCGAAGGAGAGACCAGGAACCCTGACAACAAAATTATTCCTTGATACTTGATACCCGGCAGTTAATATCATTGGCGATATTCGATTCACTAAATGTGAGATGCGAACTAAGGAGATAGTATGATGAAAGGCCCCAAAAACCCTGTAAATAGAAGGAGTTTCCTCAAGGCGGTCGGCACCGCCGGTCTGGCTACGGCAATTGCCGGTAAGACTTTCGCAGACCCCAACAAACCCGCCAAGGCCGACCCCAATTGCACCAAAGAGACAGAGCCGGCTAAAGATTCGATACTGCCCCAGCGCAAACTCGGCAGGGCCGATGTCAAAGTTCCGGTACTGTCCAACGGCGTGATGTTTGACGTCATGGCAAACTTAATCATTCTGCAGGCTAATCTGCGATACGGCGTGACGTATTGGGATACCGCCAACGGCTACGCCGGCGGTAACAGTGAACTGGGTGTCGGCGAGTTCCTGAAGAAAAAACCTGAGCTTCGCAAAAATATCTTCCTTGTTACAAAAGCCTCCGGAGCACGCAACGTCGAACATGTGGAAAAAAAATTACAGGAATCGCTAAAAAGAATGAACACTGATTACATCGATATGTACTACGGAGTCCACGGCTGCAATAACCCGGATAATCAGCTTACAGAAGAGCTCGGCAAATGGTCACGCTCGGCCAAAGAGCGCGGCCTGATAAAGTACTTCGGTTTTAGCACGCACAGCAATATGGCCAACTGCCTGCTTGCCGCCTCGAAGCGTGACTGGATTGACGCCTTAATGACCACCTACAACGTTTCTGAAATGCAGAACCCAAAGATGCAGGCGGCTGTCGAAGCATGCCATAAGGCAGGCGTAGCTCTTATTGCCATGAAGGTCATCCGCGGTGTGCAGAAAGAAGATAAAGAAGCTGAAAACAAGCTCATCGCACATTTTCTGGAAAAAGGCTACACACGAGGCCAGGCGCTTATAAAAGCTGTCCTGTCCGATGAGCGGATTGCATGTACCTGTATAAGAATGGAAAACATAACAACGCTTAAATCAAATGTCGCCGCCGTCCTCGACAAAACTGAATTGACGCCCGAAGACATAAAGGCCTTCAAGGAATACTCACAGGCAACGTGCAGCGGCTACTGTGCCGGCTGTGAAGAAATCTGCCAAAATGCTGCACCGGATATGCCTTATGTCAGAGACGTGATGCGTTACCTGATGTACTATAACAGTTACGGTGACACCGAGCATGCCCGCGAACTTTTTGCCCAGTTGCCGGCAAAGGCACGTGCCCGCATCACATCAGCAGATTACAGTCTGGCAGAGGCTCGCTGTCCACAGCACATGCCGATTGCGGAAATGATGACAGAGGCTTCTCAGAAGCTGGCATAAATCACGGCTGCCAATTTTGATTGTTGATAAAGTTACGATTAAAAAGACCCCTGCTTGGCAGGGGTCTTTTTTTATGCCGTCGACACAGGTCTGAACGTGCCGGAAAATATCGCCTTCTATCGACATGTAAGCCCTTTTTGTATAAGTAGTTAACATAATGAACCAGCCTTTATCCTTGATTCAAAACCCTTTATTAGGCTATAATAACAGCGTTGAGTGAGAGTTAATTTTGGGGGGCCGATCCGGCGATGAAGAGGCTAACGAATTTATATTACAGAGTGTGGCTGCCATTTACGGTCACTAAAAAACGGATTCTTGTACTGGCGATTGCCAGCTACATTGCTATGTGTTAATAAAGCGAGCTTGGCCGTTTTAACGTCAAAACCGCCCGGATTGTGGGGCGGTTTTTTTATGCGCAAATACTCACCATTGACACATAACCTGCAAAGAATTAAGCTCTGCCCGCAAATGAACAATATTCAATATTCAATATTCAATACTCAATCAAGATGATTATCGTAACCGGCGGGGCCGGCTTTATCGGCTCGAACATTATCGCTGCACTGAATCAGCGAGGTATCGACGATATCCTCGTCGTCGATGAGCTTGGCGCCGACGCCAAATGGAAAAACCTTGTGGGCCTGGCCTTTGCCGATTATCTCGAGAAGGAAGATTTTCTCGAAATAGCCCTTGAAGGCCAAATCAACTCACCCATCGAAGCCGTCTTTCACATGGGCGCCTGCTCCAGCACCACCGAAACCGACGCCTCGTACCTGATTAAAAACAATTATGAATACACAAAGCTGCTTGCCCAGTGGACTACCGATAATAACATTCGTTTTATCTACGCGTCAAGCGGCGCAACTTACGGGGACGGCTCGAAAGGCTTTAGCGACGACGAAGAAAAGCTCGATGAACTTTGGCCTATGAATATGTACGGCTATTCCAAGCATCTTTTTGACCTCTGGGCCAAACGCACCGGCCTTTTGAAAAAAGTTGTCGGCCTGAAATACTTCAATGTCTTTGGTCCAAACGAATACCACAAAGCCGATATGCGTTCTTTTATCTTAAAGGCCTTCGAACAGATTACCGCAACCGGAAAAGTCAGACTGTTCAAATCTCTCAATTCCGACTATGCCGACGGCGAATACAAGCGTGACTTTATTTACGTCAAAGATGCCGTAGATATGACACTGTTCTTTTTGGATAATCCAAAAGCAGCAGGGCTTTTCAATATCGCCACAGGCCAAGCCCGAACGTGGAACGACATGGTAAAAGCCGTCTTTGCAGCTATGAACAAAAAGCCAGACATTGAGTTTATCCCCATGCCCGAAAACCTGCAGAGGCAGTATCAGTACTTCACCGAAGCCCAAATGAATAAACTCAAATCAGCCGGCTACGCTAAAGAAACTACACTACTTGAATCTGCAGTTAAAGATTATGTGTGTACTTATTTATAGGCCAGAAAATCCGATTTAATCTCATGGAAATCCCCCAGATAGATATTCAATCCAATCAAACGCCAATCGCTGGTTTTTCACCTAAGGTGGTAGCCGATACTGAAAGATATCTTGCGGCTAAAGGCTTTCAGTTGGATGGTCTAAAGAGAAGTCAACAAGACTACATTTTAAAATACTTTCAAGGCAAACGTCGAGCTAAATGGGCTATACCAGTCTTAATTCTCTCGGTAGTCCTATCCGCCGTTGCA
>CAZNXD010000169.1:0-4452 GCA_964576935.1 uncultured Pirellulales bacterium
CATCAGTAGGTGTACAGCAGTTGTATAGTCTTGGACAAAGGTATGTGGTAAAACCTGTAAGTCACGGAAGCAGCCTCGGCGTTAGTATTGTTGATAACGCTAAAGAAGCGATTGACTCGGCGAAGCGATGTTTCGCAGAGTATGGCGATTGCATGATAGAGGAGTTTATAACCGGGCGCGAGATAACCGTCGGTGTGCTCGGTGGAAAGGCCTTGCCTGTTATGGAGGTCAGGCATAAAGCTGTTTTCTGTGATTATCACGCCAAGTATGTCGATGGTGCTACCGAGTGTCTGTTTGACACTATCGGCGATGCGGCACTGGTAGAAGGAATCAGTCGTGATGCGGTAACGTGCTTTGAGTCTCTGGGCTGTCGGCATTTTGCGCGGGTCGATTTTATGCTTGGCGGTGACGGAATTCCTTACGTTCTGGAGATTAACACAATACCTGGTATGACGAGTCATTCGTGGGTGCCGAAGGCCGCAGCAAAAATCGGTCTGTCGATGCCGGATTTGTGCGCTGGGATTGTTGAAGCGGCCTTGGCCGAGTATCGAACAGGCAAACCAGTACATTCGATAGAAGCTATAAACCGTGAGCAAAAGAAAAAAGAAAAAAAAGCCTTCTCACAAGGCCTCACATAAGCTGGTTTCGCTAAGAGACCGCAAGAAGCGAAAGGTAACACAAGCTCGCCGGAGCTTATTGCCGCTGTTGAAGATAGTGCTTCTGGTGGGTGTTATCGGCGGTGTAGCGGTGGGACTGGCGTTTCTTGACCAGTATGTAAAAGAGCGCAAGGAACTTTCCGAAAAAATCGCCGCGCTCGAGCTGGTCAATCCGCCATCCTGGGTAAGCAAGCAGCTCGAACACAAGATATACACCGCGGCCAGGGCCGGCGGAGAGGATTTGAAACTGGATGAAGGTGCAGCGGCTTCGGTGCAGGAGAATATCGAAACCTATATCGCCTGGCTGGATAATGTGCAGGTAAAAGCGACGCACGACAGCCTGCGTATCGAAGGCATCTGGAGGAAACCGCTTGCGTTGATTGACGCCGGGCGTGAACGTTTTTATGTTGATGTCGGCCTGGTGGTCCTGGACTACGTACTCGTGCCTGCTTTGCCTATAGTGGAAATTACCGGTGTTTCAGTACGCCAGGTGCCTCCGATTGGTGGTGTTTTTGAACGCGATGACGTTGCAGCGGCAATTAATCTGCTCGAATGGCTCGACGCAATGGACTCCAGGGTAAGCGCTGAAAAGCCGCTCCTCTTTGAAATTGACAGAATTGATGTCAGCAACTTCAACGGCAGGCGAGACAGGTCTGAGCCTCATATTGTTTTATATGCCAAGGACGGTACTGAGATTATCTGGGGAGCTGAGATAGGCACATGGCAGCGATACCTCGAAGCGACCGACAAAAACAAGATTGCTAATCTTTATGAATACTACCGCCAGCACGGAACACTCCTGGGCGGCGCCAGGTACATCAATCTGCAGTATCCTCAGGACGGCATAGGCCAGCCGGTCGATGAGTATTAGAGCAATTTAATTTTTTTTGTTCGCCTTATGCCTGTTGCGGCGTCGGCTGACCGCATCAGATTTGCTCGCGATATTTCAATATCGCTGTGCAATCTTCTTTGTCAGCCTTGTCCTCACGACGGCCTAAATGCGAACAGAAAATATTAAAGTGCTCTAACCGGCAAGACTATTCAGCGCTGTCGGCAGTTCGAGGTATTGGTAGGGGATTTGTAATTGTTCACATAAGGCCTTTAGCTTCTTAAGGACCTCTTCACTTAGTTGGTTCTGGAAATCTTTATCACCGCGACAGCAGAAAATACGACAGGCGGCGAATCTGTTTTCATGTATCGTGCAACGGCCGTTGATGTTGTAAGGGCATCGTCCGTTCATCATAGGCTTTATGTTATCGGGGCCGATTTTTTCGGTCAGATATTCGATTTCGGGCCCGGTAACAAAGAGACGATGGTCGTATGAATCAAAATCGCAGCATTTACCGCACATTTGGCATGTGCCTGCCAAGTCCGGGTGTTCTTCGAGTTGCGCTTTGAGCCAATCGTAGATGTCACTTACTCTCCGAGCCAGTATCTTTGGCTGAGCCATTGGTCCACCACTTCTTTGACTTGCGGGTCTTTTCTATTTCTTCGTGACTATAGAATCGCCCGCGATTGATTCCGCTGCATCTTTTGGCCGCTTCATTCCAGGTGTTGATGCTTTTAAGGTTACTCGACCAGAATGGCCAGGTTCGACACTGGTTTGGCCGCACATCGTAGATTCTGCAGAACCTTTTGCCCCGGCTGTGTTCGAGAAATATGCAGTCTTTTGTGATGGGGTCTTCTTTTATACTGGTCCGCAGGCCGAGGCGTTTTAGATATTTTTTGCGGACCTGACTGACGGGCACCTTAAGATAGTCGGCGATAAATTCTATCTCCGGCCGGCTGACCCAGATATACCCTTCACCCGGCCCGGAGCAACATTGTCCGCACTGCGCACATTCAAAGTTCAGTCCTGCAATATACCATTTGTTTTGAGTCATAGATTTCATTGATTCACGTAGATTTTATGGCTTTTAGAAATAAGATTCATGGCATGGGCCATTTTTTCATTACTCCTTCAAAGCCTATTTTGTCAAGTTCCTCCTTTGACAAGCGGTACTTTTTGCGTAGGTTTTCTTTGTTCGCTTTAGCTTGCTGTCTCTCGTAATCAATTTGTTTCATACCATCGTTTGGGTATTTATTAATCGCTGCATTCATAGCGTCATCTTCTGCCTTTACTATTTCTCTGAAAATCTGCATTCGTTGTGTTTCTGAAAGTCCGAATTTCTTCTCAGGCCCTGCCTTGATAGTGGTAAGATATTCTTTGTCTATCTTGATTGTAGGAGTTTTGTCGCCGTAGCTAAGGGCAAGCATTCCCGCCCATAATCCCATGCTGGATTGTTGCTGAGCTCGGGAAGTATAAGCGTAAATATAGATGTTAGTTGGATGTTCATGATATTTAAATCCTTTTCTTGTTTTAATTGAAGAATATAAATTCTTCAGTAAAGCTCTCAATGCTTTTTCGGTAATCTCGCCGGAAAGCAGGATGTCCAATTGCACCTGTGTTTTTATTGGAACATCGTGAACTTCCTCATTCAAAACCACGTACTCCAATGGTTTTCTATCAGATTCCTTAACATCCTTGTCGTTCTTAACATCAGGATTTATTGGAACGTCGTAAACTTTCTCATTCAAAACCACGTGCTCCAATGGTTTTCTATCAGGTTCCTCAACGTCCTTGTCGTTCTTAACATCAGGATTTATTCCAGCTTTTCTACATAGAACCTTCAGCCTTCTAATTTCATCTCTTTGTACCCTAAGTTCTTCGTTCAGTCTAAGTATCTCTACCTTCAATTTCCTGACTTCAGTCTCACATTCTTCGGTTTGAGAGTTTGGGTCTGCTGCTTGAAGGATTTCTGTGTTGAATGCTGATGGCCATACAATTACCAAGAGCGCAACTTGTATTATCCTGTTCATCTAAATATCTCCTTCCCTTTTTGTTCTTTAGACTGCTCTATAATAATGGTTTATCTACCACTTGAGTATTGCGCCGGTGTCGGCGCTGGTTGCCATCGAGGCGTACTTGGCGAGATAGCCTTTGGTTATGCGAGGCTCTGGAGCCTTCCAACTCTTTTTGCGCTGGGCTAATTCTTCGTCGGATAGCTGCACGCTCAGTTTGTTGTTAGGGATATCAATTTCGATGATGTCACCGTCGTTCAACAGGCCGATAGGCCCGGCGAGCGCAGCCTCCGGACTAACGTGGCCGATGCAGGCTCCTCTGGTTCCGCCGCTGAACCTGCCGTCGGTGATAAGCGCAACCGATTCGCCCAGTCCAGCGCCCATAATGTAACTTGTCGGGCTGAGCATCTCCTGCATTCCGGGTCCGCCCTTAGGGCCTTCATAGCGAATAACTACAACATCGCCGGCTTTGGCCTTGTTGCCCAGGATACCTTCACAGGCTTCTTCCTGGCTGTTGAAAATCACGGCAGGGCCTGTGTGTTTTAACATTTTCTTCGTTACGCCGGCAGTTTTTATCACAGCGCCGTTCGGCGCTAAGTTGCCTTTTAGTATGGCCAGGCCACCGGTCTTCGAATAGGCGTTATCGATTGAACGAATACAATCAGCATCTTTTATTTCAGCAGTGGCAACGTTTTCGCCTATGGTCTTACCCGTCACGGAAAGACAGTTGGTGTTGACCAGGCCGGAGACCTTACTGATTTCATTCATTATCGCACCGATACCACCAGCGGCGTCAACGTCCTCAATGTGATAGCTGCTTGATGGTGAAACCTTGCAGATATTGGGACACCTCTGAGACAGTTCGTTTATCCTGTCGAGGCTATAGTCAATCCCGGCCTCGTTTGCTATGGCCAGTGTGTGGAGAATAGTATTTGTCGAGCCGCCCATCGCCATA
>CAZNXD010000170.1:0-4427 GCA_964576935.1 uncultured Pirellulales bacterium
AACCCACGACATTCACGTTGGCAACGTGACGCTCTACCACTGAGCTACACCCGCGAATTCGTCGCTCGTGCCTCGTCGCTCCTATCTCGCAATGACAAAGGAAATTATAAACCCTCAAAACAGCCTTGCAAGCCAATTTTCAGCAAAATCCACCCTCTTTCTTATCGTCAATCCCCACCTCAGAGGGTAAAATAACGCATCGCGGAACAGTAAAATCGATCAAAGTAATCCTATGGATTATAATCTCAAAAGACACAGGGGGTAATATGATGAGATTGGCAAGAATCGAAATCTTTTTTGCTTCTCTTGTTTGTTGCTTGGTTTTGTTTGCATCGGCTGTTTGCCCGGCTGACCAGAAGGCTAACGATGCCAACGATACATCACAAAAGAAGCTCCTTCGGCCTGACCATAACCATCCGGCATTCAAGCAGCGAAAAAGAGAACGCACTCGGCTGGTTGACAAATATATCCGGGCCCAAGGCGTGCGTGAGCCGAACACCCTAAAAGCTATGCTGACCGTGCCGCGTCATGCCTTTGTTCCTGAGCGTGATTCAAAAAGGGCCTATGCCGACCATCCTTTGCCAATCGGATACAATCAGACAATAAGCCAGCCGTATATCGTTGCTTATATGACCCAGGCCTTGCGTCTTGACCCGAACGATAAAGTCCTGGAAATCGGCACCGGCTCGGCTTATCAGGCGGCCGTCTGTGCTGAAATCGCCAGAGAAGTTTATACAATAGAGATTATCGAGCCGCTCGCAAAATCCGCCAAAAAGAGGCTCAAAGACCTTGGCTATCATAATGTAACCGTCAAGGCTGGCGATGGCTATTTCGGCTGGGCCGAGCACGCGCCATACGATAAAATTATCGTCACCTGCGCCGCCGGTTTTGTGCCGCCTCCTTTAATAAAGCAGCTAAAACCCGGCGGGTGGATGATACTACCCGTCGGTAGTCCTTATTTTGGCCAGACCCTCAAGCTAATTGAAAAGGACGAAAAAGGCACCATTAAAAGTAAACGCCTTCTGCCGGTACGATTTGTGCCAATGACAGGCAGAATAGGAAAGGGCGAAGACTCCTCCGAAGAACAAAAATGACAGCTATCGGGCTATTTGTCATCTCCGCAACCGTACTGGCCCTCGAGCTTGTGCTTCTCAGGGCCTTTAGTATTGGCCACTGGTATCATTTCTCATATCTTATAATCAGCACCGCTCTTTTAGGATTCGGGGCGGGGGGGACGTTTGTTTCTATTTTTTCTGAGAGGCTGGCGAAAAAGCCTTTATCAACTATGTGGTCCCTGGCGCTCGGTATGGCCTTAACGGTGCCGATCGTTTTTTATTTTAGCCAAAAGATTCCGCTCGATGAGCTTCAGCTCATCTGGGACCGCCGGCAGATTCTTTACATATTCGCGTATTACCTTTTGTTCTTCATTCCGTTTTTCTTCGGGGCCGGTTGTATCGCTCTGATATTTTCTGTCTATGGTTCTAAAGCGCATCGACTGTACTTTTATAATATGACCGGCTCTGGGCTCGGCGTAGCCGTTGCAATTGCCCTTATGTATGGCAATTCTCCACAGCGGTTGCTTCTTGCCGTCAGCGCTGCCGCATACGTCGCCGCGGTTATCTTTGCTCTGAAAATATCGCCTCTGCGGGTGATTATGACTCTGATATGCGCCGGCCTCTGCGTTTGTATTTTCTCACCTTTTGGACCATTGCCGCTTACTGTTAAAATCAGCCGGAACAAATCGCTCGTTTATTACCAGGCCGTCCCTGATGCCCACACATTAGCTGTTTTATACAGCCCGCTTGGCCGACTGGATTGCATTAAGGCTCCATCTGTTAGATATTTCCCCGGTTTAAGCATCGCCTACGATGGTGATTTACCGCAGCAGATGCTGATTATAAGTGACGCCGACGGCATATCAGCCGTAAACAGCTTTGCTGATGTTAATGACCTGCGATGTTACAGGCACACCACATCTGCGCTCGCTTATCATCTGGTTGATAAACCCGAGGTTTGCATAATCGGTTCAGGTGGCGGCTCCGATGTGGTTCAGGCGATAGCCTTTGGCTCTGCGCATATCACTGCTGTCGAGATGAATCCCCGGATAATTGATTTAGTACAGGGTACACTTTCTGAATATGCCGGCCGGATTTATGAAAAGGATAATGTTGAGCCGGTCATTGCCGAAGGTCGCAGCTATCTTGAAACGACCGGCCGTAAGTTCGACATAGTCGGCATATCGCTTCTCGATTCATTCACCGCCGCTGCCGCAGGTACCTATGCCCTTAACGAGAGCCATCTTTATACAGTCGAATCTGTCGAACGCGCCCTTGAAGCACTTAAGCCGCGTGGTCTGCTCAGTATAACCAGGGTGATTAAGCTTCCGCCTCGTGACAGCCTGAAAATGCTTGCCACTATCACCGAAGCCCTGATGAATCAGGGCATCACCGAACCGTCACAAAACATTGCCATGATTCGAGGCTGGTCCACAGCTACTATCATAGCTTCACTTAAACCTTTGTCGCAGGATTACGTTAACAGAATACGCCGATTTGCTGATGATAATTCGTTTGATTTGGTGCATGTACCGGGCATTACTGCTGAGAAGGCAAATCGGTTCGACGTGCTCGATGACCCCATCTACTATAACGCCGCCGAACGCATCCTCTCGCCTGACAGGGCAAAATTTTATTATGACTATTCATACAATATTCGCCCGGCCACTGACGATAAACCGTACTTCTTTGATTTCTTCAAATTGCGAGCATTGCCCCACATGATAAAAAGCTTAGGCCGGCGCTGGCTTATCTTCAGCGAGTGGGGTTATTTAGTTTTGGTGATTACGTTACTGCAGGCGATTGTGGCAAGCGCCGTCTTGATTGTGCTGCCGCTATGGCTCTCAAAATCCTTAAGAGCTGTCCGCTCCGGCAAATTTGTCGTGCTGAGTTTCTTTCTACTGCTGGGCCTTGCGTACATGTTCCTGGAGATGGGTTTCATTCAGAAGATGACATTGCTGACGGGCCGACCCGTCTTTGGTGTTGCGGTTACTTTAGTCGGCTTTTTGGTATTCTCAGGCCTTGGCTCACTTACAGCAGGACGATTGAGCCGCGTTCTAAAAAGACCATGTACTGTCATTTTGTTTGCTGTGACCTTAATCATACTTTTGGCGGCAGCGAATATTCTCTGCCTGAAGTTTTTCTTCGGCTGGCTGGTCGGTTTTAGTTCTTTTAGCAGGATTCTTTGGGGATTGATTTTTATTGGCCCGCTTGCATTCTTTATGGGGATGCCTTTTCCAACCGCTCTTAAACGAATTCACTCAACGCCGCCGCCGCTGCTTCCATGGGCCTGGGGTGTTAATGGTTTTGCCTCGGTAATCGCAGCAGTTTTGGGAACTCTGCTGGCTATCTCGGTAGGTTTTACGATATTGGCCTTCGTATCATTGCTATGCTATCTGTTTGCCGCCGCTCTATCAGCTAAGCTGCTTGTCAGCAGGTGAGGTGTAACGCCGCTGCCACGTTTTGTCCCTGCTCGGCAAGTTCGTTAAAGCGCTTAACTGCATCAGCCGTATTGTGAGCTTCAAGTTCTATTCCGTTTCTCCGCAGCATCTCTTCAGCTTCTTCGGATATCTTCATAACTCCGTAAGCTCCGCAGCCAACAACTAATATAGCCGGTTTGATTCTAATGACCTCTTCAAGGTCTTCGGGATTAAGCAGATGCCCTTCTTTTCGCCACCAGTCGGATTTAACCTTATTGCCAAGTACTATACAATCGCTGCTGAAGGTCTCACCATCAATTACCACCCGGCCGAATTTGTATGAGTCGATGCCCATCTACTATTGCTCAGGATAAAGTTTAAACAGCACGGAACAGCTGTAGCATTATATGTTTTGGAAAAGCGGTAGGAAAGTTTCAGTGTGCAATTTAATGTGATGATTATTAAACCTTGGCTGCTTCCTGTTCCTGCTAAGATTGCACTGCAGTTGAGAGTGAGTATTTTTCGATGACCTGTCTTAGCTTTGCTCGGCTGACCGGCTTGGAAAGGTAATCGCTGCAGCCGGCTTTGAGGCATTTTTCTTCATCACCTGCCATCGCGTGGGCCGTAATGGCGATAATGGGTATGGTTACCCCTTCCGACCTCAGTGTTTTAGTTGCCTCGTAACCGTTCATATTAGGCATTTGCATATCCATGAAGATAAAGTCAAATGGCTCATGAAGAGCCTTCTCTATAGCTTCGGTCCCGTCGTTAACTGCCATGGTCTCGATTCCCAGTTTTTCCAGCAGCAGAGTAATTAGCAATTGGTTGGTCTTGTTGTCTTCAACTACTAAGGCTTGTCCTGAGTACTTTTGAGTTTCAACAAATTCAGCCAGCTCTTTCGAGACTTCGTCATCTCCGATTGCCTTTTGGTGCTTCTGTTGATTTGAGGCGC
>CAZNXD010000171.1:0-4365 GCA_964576935.1 uncultured Pirellulales bacterium
CAAGCGCTGGCGGAAGCATCGGTACCACCGCCTTTAGAGAGGTTGGTGTTTCGCTGATAGTGACACCGCATGTTACACGGGATGAGATGATTCGGTTGTACATTCTACCGGAGTTCAGTATAGACGCCGGTGATGTAACGGTGGGAACCGGATCGACGAGCTTTCCTCAGCCGCAGGTGGACAGGCGGGTAGCCGAGTCTACTCTGTTGCTCCAGAACGGACAGACTATGGTTCTGGGCGGACTCCGTAAGAAAGAAATTAACGCCCAGGAAAACAAGATTCCATTGCTGGGTGATATTCCTGTAGTAGGCAACATCTTTAAGTCCAAAGCTGAAGAGACTATCTTCAGTGAGCTGGTAGTTTTTGTCACGCCTGTCATTGTTAATAGGGGTGGGTTAAGCGAGATGGAACAGGAAGCATACAAGGAAACAGAATTTGGGGGACCGTGTCCATTTGCAAGTAAAGGTGAGACAGACAGTGATTGTCTGTCACAATGCAGTAAATAATCAGCTTTAAAGCGCAAGCCCCCGGTATCGTACGGTACCGGGGGCTTTTTTTATTACTCATCTTTTTTTAAATACAGCGTCTGTGTCGGGAAAGCGAACTCGATACCTTCATCATTAAATCGCTTCATTATCTCGAAATTCACCCGCTCGTTGACCTCATGATATAGCCAGTAATCAGCCGGCTTGACCCAATAGCTCATATAGATATTCAGCGAACAGTCATTAAAGTCGCTGAAATAAACACGAGGGGGGTACCTGGATTCTTTATTTACTTCGGGCGTATTTGCCAGCACATCTTTTATTATTTCGACGGCACGATTAGTTTTGGCGTATCCCGAATCATAGGTAATGGTAATGTTGGAGGTTCTTCTGATGAAGGGACGCTTGCCTATGTTTTCAACGATTGAATTTGTGATGATGCTATTGGGGACGGTCACCAGGTGGCCCTGCAGTGTACGGATTTTTGTGCTTCTGAAACCCACTTCCTCAACTGGGCCGATATGGTCGTTGATTTTTACCATGTCGTCGATTTGGAAGGGCCGGTCTGCGAAAATGGTTATGGAGCCGAAGAAATTGGCGACAGTGTCTTTGGCTGCAAGGGCGATGGCAATACCTCCGACGCCGGCACCGAGCAGGATGGATTTGACATCCTGATGAAGGATATTATCGACGATGAAAATAGCCGCGACGATAGCTATTGTAATACGAAGCGATTTGCGAACGACCGGCACGAGCATGTCGTCAAGCTTGGTATGGGTCTTACTGGTCCATCGAATGAGATAATATTCGATTACATCAACCATGCGGTAAATAGCATAGGCTACGGCAAGTGCGGCGACAGTCCCGGCGATTTGTGCCCAACCCCTGTTTACAGTTGCACTGACGCCTTCAATCGCCTCGGTATTAATGTTATCGAAGACCAGGCACAGCCTGGACAAGTGCAGGCCAAGAGCAAAAATCGCGACTGATATCGGCTTGGTCAGGCATTTGAGGGTCAAACTCAGGATGTTTTCTTCATGTTTCTGTTCGAGGCGGCTGGCGTAACCTTCAATGATAAATTGAATCACTCGTCCGGCTACGAGAGTT
Organism: uncultured Pirellulales bacterium; assembly: GCA_964576935.1. Taxonomy (GTDB): domain Bacteria; phylum Planctomycetota; class Phycisphaerae; order Sedimentisphaerales; family Anaerobacaceae; genus CAYMOE01. Next base: position 1,593 of record CAZNXD010000171.1, read on the forward strand.
ATCAGCAGAACTATCAGGATTAAACCGAATCGCCAGAGGGGATTTCCAGGGACTATTGTGTAGTTAATGGTTTTGTCCCAAATGCTGCTTTCAGCTAACAGCGCTACAGGTAATGATATTGCCATATTCTATTCTCCTGCGATATAACCAAACTGTCTTATTTGTGGCTTATTATATTGAAGAACGGTTGTTATTTAAGGATAAAATTAAAATAGAATTCGAGCACAGCGCATGTCATATTTGCAGGTAAATTGAGCCCCCGCGGCAAAGTATTCGTTCGTCTCGACCGTTGCCGTCTGTCGTTGCAGAGCTGATACTGCCTGGCCGCGAGCAGCAGGCCGGGACTCCAGCTTGGAGGAAGGAAAGGAGGCGAGGTTCATTAGTTGCAAGACATACTAATCTGTAATTTTGTATGTCTTACCCAGATTAAGGCTGATTAGGGTCATAAGGGACCGGCATTAAACCAGCATTTTCCAATGCATTCTCCAGCTTTCCTTCGGTGTCTATATAAAAACATCCGAAAATAGGACTTCCATAGTTTATATCGACACAGACTATGTCCCCTTTTTCTGTTGTAAAACAGAGAAGGTTTAAACAGGCGTTTATATACCCTTCCTCAGTCCTTTTACGGGCCAAAAGAGAAGGTCTCGATTCCGGGAATCAGGGATTATAGAATGCCACGATATTGTCGCCATGAAGCTAGTAGGAGCTTGTCCACCATCATCTTTGAAGTTTTCGCCTACACTATACAGTGTAAAATTGTTCCCTTCCGCTCGGTACACCAGCGAGCCGTTACTGTAGGGATCAAGTGGAATAGATTTCAGATAACCAGCGGAAATAAGCTCATTAAGCGTATCAGGGAGATGATTATTGTCGTTCTTAAAACGTAAAACAGCGAGCGTGGCAAGAAATGCCTGCTCCTGTGTTTTGGTCTGGTGATACGACTGAAAGAGCCTTAAAGGATTTAGTATGTATGTCCCCAAAAAGAAATCCTCACATTGCGTGGCGTCAATTCTGTCGAAGTAGTTGGGGTCCTGCATATGAAGTTGCCAGGGCGTTTCGGTTTTAACCGGCTCAAACGAGGCAAAAATTTCCTCAATACGTTCGGCCATTTCATTTCTTGTTGGCCCGATGAAACAACTTAGAAATACCCTTCTATTGTATTCTTCGCCACAAGAGCCAAAAAAATTCTCGACTTTTTTCCAGGCCAAACGCCTCGTTCCTCTGCCATTATCGACGAAAGTTCTCTGTAGTACATCATATATTAACAACTTCTCTGCCTCGAAACTTGGAGTGTAAGTATCTTTGATGATTTCTTCTTCCAATACACGTTGAAACGCCTGAAGGTTTGTACTGCTAATTGCTTCGCGGCTAATAATCTCAAAGCCAGCGGCCAAAGCCGTCTGCTTAATTTCAAGACCGTGCATTTGTTCTATCGTAAGAGATAGAGTTCGGCACATATGGGCACCGGCGCGGTAGCAAGCCAATATATCCTCAAAGGCTGCTTGGTGTAATTTTTCGCAAGCGCTAAACTTAGCATTCCAAACCACTGCCTCAACTAAATATCCCTGTGAGCTTAACTCGGGAATCGAGATGGCTATCACGCTGTTATTTTTCGTGGTTCTTTCCAACCAATAATAGGGTTTATTCGCGGCAACACTAAAGCTCTTAAAGGATAGTTCGTTCGAGTTAAGCCATTCTTCCAGCGCATTCTGGTAGGTGTTATTATAATCTGTAGGCCAAGTTGCATATGGATTCCTGAGTTCATTGGGCATTCTGACAAACACGTCGAAGGCTTTTTGATAATGTGGCGCAGCATTTTCATTGGGACCGTAGTTTGCAGGACGAGCGAGTCTGTTATATTCAGTTACGTAATCGACCGTAACTTTGGGCTTAGCAGTGAAAATGAGAACGGCTTTCACGACCAGCAGTGCCAGCAAAAGGCCAACAACCACCAATACCCACTTTTTTCTTGATTTTACTGATTCCATTTTAATATTTCCTATTAAGACAATAGCACCAATTTTTTCATAAGTTTACACCTTTCCGGATGTTATTTCCACTGAAGAAATTGATAGCCTAAAAAGTATATTTGACCACCTATATACGCACCATCGTCGCCTTTCAGAGCTTTCTCCCATGCAGTCCACCAAGATGTGCCACTTTCACCCCATTCATGGAAAATGGTGTAATCCCAGTCCTTCCAGTTTGGATGGGTAATCAAACAAAGTCCTGTCCATGTGATAAACGCCTGTTCAAGATAAGATGTCTGGCTGAAGTCAATCCACTGACAACTTATTTTGGGTCATCAAAGCCACATTCCCGAAGAAATATTCTCAACTCGGTAGATATCCAGTCATTGCCATATATCTTCTGGCCGGTCCAATTCACAGGTGTTATATATTTGCCCTCATCTGTAATTATCTTCATACGATTGATGTCCCAGACGTCTGTTCCGAGGTCCCAACTTATCCCTCGTTTCTCTGACTCTTTGAGAGCCTTACCTAAAAGCCGGACACTTTTATTGAAAGCTTTTTCAGGCACCTCAAACCCAGACCAATTCTCTATATCATTAACATCTGTTACACTACAGAAGACAACTCTCCGAATATTTTCCTTCTCAATGGCAGGCCATATTTGTCTCAGGGTGAGGCATGCTTCCCATCCATCTGGAAGAGATTCGCAAGGAGGGGTGCAATTTAATGCAGCACACAATACCTTTTCAAATTCCTCCCATTCTGTTGCATTCGCACGGCCGTCTCCGTCATAAACA
>CAZNXD010000172.1:0-4358 GCA_964576935.1 uncultured Pirellulales bacterium
AAAGCAGCAGAATAAATAACAGCCCGGCCCGGGGGCCGGTGAGAAATTTGAGCTATCGAAAGCGCAACGGATGCAACGCGACATTAAGATAGGATTGCTTGCAGGACTGATAATCGCAGGGGTTGCGATGATTTATGTCTGCACACGACCGAGTCTCAGCCCCAGAGCGAGAATTCTCAAAACAACTCAGCCGCAGGAAAAAGAGCAAGCCGAACCGGAGCCACAGCCGGGAAGACAGCAGGCTTCACCGCTTCCGGACTTGCGCAGGCCCGTCGAACCTGTGCGCTACATCGAACCGCTGCCGGAACCTGTCGCCACACAAGAGCCCGAACCAGTAATAATACAGGAACCTGAGCCGCAAACACCAACTTATGTCAGTACTGAAAAAATTAAAACGACCAGGTTTCATATTGTAAGAAAAGGCGATACGCTCTCGAAAATCAGCAAGAGGTATTACGGCTCGGCGAATCAGTGGCACAAAATATACGAAGCCAACCGTGACGTGCTCGGCAACAATCCAGACCTGCTCAGGCTTGGAACCAAATTAATCATCCCCGACTAACAGTACATTCCGCTATGATTCGCACCGATGCCAATCCCGGCGGGGGTAACAGATAATAACGCCAAACAGTCAGAGACTCTATGAGCAATGGTGAAACATATCACGTTGAAGACCCCGGCATAGACATACTAAGCCACCATGAAAGAAGAGACAGCGTACATATTCTGACTCTGGACAGGGCTCTGGCCGATGATGTTTGCGAAAGAATACATGAAGATGCGAGAATGAAAGACTATGAAGTGGTTCGACCGAAAAACACGACAGCCATAGCGGACGTCGCTGAAATCGAGCAGATGGCTGCGGGAACGGTCTATTCGAGACTGCTGATATTCGATGTGCGCAGAGTTACGTTGACGCGGCTTCAGCAGGCATACAACAAAGTGGTCGGTTACAATCGTCGAGACCTGAATAAGCTGTGCTATATAATATTGATTGGCGACGGCCCTGCGAACCTGTTTCACACCGGCAAATGTCTCGATGCTTTCGTTCCTTACCTGGCCGTTCATCGGGTGGATTATTATCACGCGGCTTTTTTCTATGACCCCTTCCTTCATTACGAACCCGAAGAAATGGCGCAAGCATCGGTGGAACACCCGACAGCCATTCCAAGCAAAATTCCGAAAAGACTGGCATATTACTTTAAGGGCCAGGCTGTAACTACAGACGATGCCAGACGATATTTCCGAGCAACCGGCAAAGATGAAGAAACTAGGCAAAAGAGACAAAAGCTTCTTATGGACCTCTATGAAAAAAGAATAGATGAGCAATTCAAAGACCAGCAATGTGACCTCGAAGCATGGCTGACTAAAGACGGCATCCAATTAGCCAGTGAAACTCTGCACATGTATCCATTGTTCTTCGAGGACTGGGTATATGGGCTGGTTGAGAAGGCCCGACAAGGACCTGATTAATCTGCGCGGCGCTGTTCTAACCAACTCACATAATTCTGACCTGGCGCTTAATGGAAAAAAGATGAAATTCCAAAATGAAAAGGGCCCCGCCTCGTGCAGGGCCCTTTGGTTCTCAAGGTATATCTTCGACTAAGAAGGAATTACGTTCGTGGCGCATGGGCCCTTTTTGCCCTCGCCAACCTCGAAGTCAACCTTTTGACCTTCGTCGAGTGATGCATAACCTTCCGTCCGGATTTCGGAGTGGTGGACAAACAAATCCGCACCGCCATCATCCGGAGTAATAAAACCATATCCCTTGCTTGCATTGAACCATTTTACTGTACCTGTACTCACTTATACTTCTCCTTGGCCCTTAACGGACCGCCTTGCTGATTTCCTCTCACCTTTATTTGTTCATGATATACCCCTGAGAGGTAAGAGCACACCACTGATTAGACGGCATTAAACCATAATAGCCGATTTAGTGCAATATATAATATCTATAAAAAATTTGCAAAAAAATGACGCCTGCCAGCCTTCGCTGGGGTGAAATTATTAGCTGTTAAAACCGGAGATATTTGGTCCACCTTTGATTTTAAAAATTATGGTGTCAGTGCCTTGAATTTGTTTGTGATTTTGGATGCGTTGTCCATGGTACCCGGACAGTTTAGAGTATAATTAGTGCGATTACGATAGCACCGATAGCCAGGATAATTCCTCCTAAAACGACCTCTTCTTTTTTAAGATTCATACGTTTCCACTCCTATATAAAGCATAATAATCAAACTACTTATCGGCAAGGAAATGCCTGTCTGCACGCAAGGCCTTATCCGCCTCAATGCAGGGTAATACCTATTTTTCGGCAATTCTTTACAACCAATGAACAAATTAATGAAAAAAACAGGCTGTAAATCTGCAAGCTAAAAACGATAATTTCGGACCTAAACAGAATACTCAAAAACCAAAAAGCAATAAACCCCCCAAATCCAATTCTCGAAAAACCCTTGCGTGGTCCGGCGGATTTGGTATAATTCGGTTGTGATGGTACCCAACGGTACAATTCGTTCCTTCAGCAAGGCTGTTCTGAGCCTTAGCTTATTGCTTCTGGGCCTCCGGGCCCAATAAGAAGAACGTACATACTCATAATTCAACTCTTTAATTTCCGCAAAAAACGTGGATTTTGCGCCACTTTAACAGTAGAGTGGTGAGTTTATCGAACCAAAATGGTACGGTTTAGCCCAGGAGGCGAACTTTTAACCGGAGTAAATACCATGAGTAATGAGAAGGTGATTATATTTGATACGACGCTGCGGGACGGCGAGCAGAGCCCGGGGGCTTCACTTTCGATAACTGAAAAGCTCGAGATAGCAGAGCAATTGGCCAAATTAGGTGTGGATATCATCGAGGCCGGCTTTCCCGTCTCAAGCCCCACGCAGTTTGAGGCAACGAGAATTGTGGCCCAGCAGGTGCAAGGCCCTGTGATAGCAGGTCTCGCCCGGGCACACGAGAAAGATATCGAAGCCGCCGCCAAAGCGTTAGCCCCGGCCAAGTACAAACGGATCCATACGTTCATTGCGACCTCGCCGATTCACATGGAGCACAAGCTCAAAAAGAAACCGGACGAGGTGCTAAAGATGGCCGTCGAAGCGGTCAAGCTGGCCAAAGGCTTTACCGACGATGTGGAGTTTTCGCCGGAAGACGCCTGCCGCAGCGACATGGAGTTTTTGATTGAGATACTAACCGCAGTGGTTGAGGCCGGTGCAACAACGCTCAATATCCCGGATACGGTCGGCTACATCATCCCGTACGAATACGGCCGGATGATTGCCAGGCTAAAGGCCGAGGTCAAAGGCGTTGACAACTGCGTGATAAGCACGCACTGCCACAACGATTTGGGCATGGGTGTAGCTAATTCACTGACCGGTGTTCGCAATGGTGCCCGGCAGGTGGAATGCTCCATTAACGGGCTCGGCGAGCGCGCAGGCAACGCGGCTCTTGAAGAGATTGTCATGGCGATTCATACTCGGCCGGACTTTTTCAATCTCTCCACGAGCATTAACACCCGCGAGATATACCGCACAAGTCAGCTTGTATCGCAATTGACCGGCTTTGTAATTCAGCCAAACAAGGCCATCGTCGGGGCCAACGCCTTCGCACATGAAGCTGGCGTGCATGTAGATGGAATTCTTAAAGAGCGGGCGACGTATGAGATTATGACGCCAGAGACAATTGGACTGGGCGGTTCGCGAGTGGTGCTGGGTCGGCATACCGGCAGACACGGGTTTCTCGATAGGTGTAAAAGCATTGGGTTCAAACTCAATGATATAGAAGCCGAGCAGGCATATGAGAGATTCCTCGAAGTGGCGGACAAGAAGAAAGAAGTTTTCGATGAGGATGTAGCTGCGATAATCAACGATGAAGTACATGTGGTCGAGGCGGTATATAAACTGAAGTATCTGCATGTGGCCTCCGGTACGGGGACACTGCCGACGGCAAGCGTTAAGATGCTCGTTAGAGGCGAAGAGAAACAGGCGGCCGCTTGCGGTGACGGACCGGTCGACGCAGCTTACGAAGCAATTCGAGAAGCGACGGGACTTTCGCCGAAATTGGAGAATTATTCCATCAGAGCCGTGACCGGTGGCAAAGAGGCACTTGGTGAAGCAACGGTGAAGATTCGCGAAGCGGGCCAAGTATTTATCGGCAGAGGTCTTAGCACCGACATTATCGAAGCCAGCGCCAAGGCATACGTCGACGCGATTAACAGAATGACAGCGGCACAAAAAACTTAGAAACAGAAAAAGGAAAGAAAATGGGAGCATCTTTTTGTGCCTATATAGATGAATCCGGCGATGAGGGCTTTAAGTTCCGTAATGCTGATGATGAGCAGGCAAGTAGTAATTGGTTTG
>CAZNXD010000173.1:0-4340 GCA_964576935.1 uncultured Pirellulales bacterium
GCTGTGCGGCAACCAGGGTATTAGAAGTTTTCGACGATTGTAGAAGTGTGTATAGCCAGAAGCATCAGGTAGTCAAGGTCGCTGAGGTCATAGCTGGGATGAGCCTTATCGTTATCAATATAAACCACACCGAAACAGCCACCATGGCCTGCAATTGGCGCAATCATCGCTGAATGAATATCTTCGAAGCCCTGCTTGGACGGCACGCGCGGTACAAGCAGGAACTGCTGTTTCTCAATTGCCTGTTCGATTTTGTCCTTTAACCTCAATTTTTCAAGTTTAACGCCTTTGCCGTCCCTGCTTTTTCCCGCATGGGCAAGCATAGGTCCGGATGGCTCATTTCGCAATGCCCCCCAGGCATGTGCCGCGTTGAACTGTCTTGTAGCTATACTGAGAAATACTTTGAGCACATCATCGAGACCTCGAGCTTTGCATATTGCCTCAGCGGCCTGTGCAAAAGCCGAGGTTCTTTTTATGGGCAGTTTTATATCCGGCGCCTTGCCGGTATCCGTACGCCGCACAACAACCTTAGGCTCGAAAGGGTCTTTTGGGTGTGTATCACCGGCGTCGTCAATAGCGGTAGTGAGGGTATCATCAAGATTGATAGCCTTATCGGCAATCGTCTCATCTTCGATGTTAATGTCGATAGTGAAATCGAGAATCTTGAGGGTATCACCGGTTTTGACTGGCGATTTGTGGATTGGTTCATCGTTCAGATATGTTTTATTAGCCGAGTCAAGGTCCTCGACCATCCACTGGCCCTGCTGGTTGGTGTAGAGAACGGCATGATAACGAGAGACAGTTCGCTCAGGCAAAAATATCTGGCTGTCCACATGCCTGCCAATGTTAATCGGGCCCTTGGCGAACTGAAGTTCGTTAAAGATTGAATCACCTCTTTTAACTACGAGCCTCATCAGCACTTCTCCCGATTGGCTATGTGAGCAGCCTGAGGAATTTATTATCCACTATAATACCCTATATTGTCAAGCAGTGAACCATCCCGAAATATATAGAATCCATGTCCGAGACCATCAAATTTATCGGCACAAGATTTGGGTGAGTTAACCAGAGATTCCCGGCATTCGGCCGATAAGAAGAAGACCTGGCGGGTGATGCCGAAAGGATGTGAAAAAACAGATGATAAAGCAATGATTTGTCTTCGGTTATGACCCGGAAAGGCTAAGCAAAAAAATGACCCATATCTCCGTGTCAAATTATTTCTGTTTGTTTATCAGCGCCTATGGCGTTGATTCTTTTTTTAATCACGAAAGATACAGGCCATTAGTAATAATCGGCATCAGCGGAATTTGAACTTTACGAATCTTCAGAATATTTGCCAAAAAGTAAACAGGGCAATTCAACAAAGCTGTGAAACATGAACAAGATGCATTAACCGATTTAGAGCAAACAGAAACACATGGCCTTATCTTTTCTACCCAGATTACATTTGCTTTAAGGGCCCGCCGGTATTTGTATTAACTTTGGTGGGGCCGGCCATATAGAGAAAATAGGTTAAACGAACGGTTTGTAACGACATGTTATATGCCAGCTACTCATTTTTTGTTAGCAATGCGTCCTATTTTACATATAATCGTTCTTTCGTTTTTATCCGGGTTATTTAGGACAGGAAGATAAACGTGAGCATGAAAAAGATAACGGTAGTAGGTGCCGGCAACGTCGGGGCAACAACCGCTCATTTAGCGGCATTGCAAAACCTTGGTAATATAGTGTTATTGGACATAGTCGAAGGTCTGGCCGAAGGCAAGGCCCTGGATTTGGCTGAGGCCGCGCCGGTGAGTGGTTACGATGTAGAAATCTTCGGCACAATGGACTGGGCTCAGGCTGCCAACAGTGATATTGTCATCATCACCAGCGGCATGCCGCGAAAACCGGGAATGAGTAGAGACGACCTGCTCGCTAAAAACACCGAGATTGTTAAAAACGTTACTGAACAAATCGCTATACACTGTCCTAAGTGTTTCGTCATTGTCGTCTGCAATCCGCTTGACGCTATGGTTTATACAGCATCAAAAGTCAGCGGATTCGAGAAGAACAGAGTTATGGGAATGGCCGGGGCCCTGGACTGCGCAAGGTTCAGTTACTTCATAGCGGATGAGCTGGGTGTAAGCATTAACGACATCAAGGCCACCCTAATGGGTGGTCACGGCGATGATATGGTGCCGCTGCCAAGATATACATCGGTAAGCGGAATCCCACTGACAGAGCTACTAAGCAAAGAAAAGATTGATGAGCTTATCGAGAGAACCCGTAAAGGTGGAATTGAAATTGTGAACCTGCTCGGCTATAGCGCCTACTACGCACCGGCCGCCGGTGCAGTAAAAATGGCAGGGGCGATTTTGCGCAACAGCAAGTCTCTTATCTGCTGCTGCGCGTATTGTGAAAAAGAATATGAAGTTGGGGGGTATTTCGTAGGTGTGCCTGCAATTATTGGAGCAAACGGCGTAGAACGAATTGTTGAGCTCGAGTTGAATAAGTACGAACGTGCCGGATTAGACGAATCTGTAGAGCATGTCAGACAACTCGTCAAAAAGGTGGACACTTTGCTCTAAAAGCCGAATTTGGGCTTAATAATTATTGTTTTGCGTCGAATAATAAATATAGTAGATTGCCGTGTTTTACGCGGAATCCCTATACTCGGAGATTCAAATGGAGTTGATAAAGCAAATCAAGGACGCCGAAGCAAAGGCTGCACAGATAGTTGAACAGGCCAAAGCAAATGCCGTTCAGCAGGCTGAAAACGCCCGCAAGGAACGTCAGGAAGCACTGGCACAGGCCCAGCAGGAGCGTAAAAGGGCAATCGACGCGACTGTAGCCGAGGCCGAAGAACAGGCAAAAGCTGATATCGAGCAGCTAAATGCTCAAGCCGAGAAAAACCGTCAGCAGCTAAGCAAACAGGTATCTGCAAAAATCCCCGCAGCAGCGACAAAAGTAACGGACTACTTAAAGGGCTAAGCATGGCCATTTCAAGGATGGCAAAAATCATGATTGTCTGCCATCGTTCGCAGGCACCGGAACTCCTGGAGGCCCTGCAGCACAGCGGCACCTGCCAGATACTCAATGCTGAAGAGGCTATGATTAGCAAAGAACACCCGGATTTGGCGGTGGCCGGCGAAAAACCCAAGCAAATCCAGGATGCTCTCGGCGAGCTTGACAAAAGTATCGCATTTCTAAAAGACTACGCCGAGACACCAAAAGGGTTAGCGGCTGCGCTTGCACCCAAAGCCGTCATCAGCCAAAGCGAATATCAAAATGTAGCATCTGATGAATCCGTAATCGAGATATCCCATAAGGCGGTCCAGATGCAGCAGGCTATCGAACGGGTAAAGACGGACATTGAAAACCTGCAGGGACAACTGCGTCACTTTGAGCCGTGGGTTTCACTTGAGATACCTGTCGAAGAGTTCAAAGGACTCGACAAGGCTGTGTGCATTGCGGGCATGCTCGCAGCCAATAAGCTTGATGATATTAAGCCTAAGCTCGATGAGCTGGATGCCGTGGTAGAACAGGTTAGTATCAGCGGCAGTCGACTTGCCTGTATAATTGTGTCACTTAAAGAAAATGCGCCTGAATTGCAAAAGCTCTTGCGCAGCGTCGACTGCGAGACCGTCTCGTTCGAAGGAATGACCGGAACTGTTGCCGAGTCACAGAAAAAAAACCAGGCACAGCTTAATGAAAAAAATGAGCAACTGCAACAACTGCACAAAGAAGCCCATGCCCTAGCTAAAGATTTTCTGAAGCTGCAGATTATGCACGACCACTACGCAAACCTTCTTGTCAAAGAACAAACGCAAAATGACTGCCCCGCAACCGAACAAACCGTAATACTCGAAGGCTGGGCCAGGAGAAAAGATTACGATGAGCTTACAAAGGTCGTTTCCAAATTCGAAGCGGCTCAATTAACAGAAATCACGCCGACCAAAGACGAAGAAATTCCGATCGAGATAGAGAACAGGCAATTCGTGAAACCTTTTGAGGTAGTTACACGCCTGTACGGCATGCCGCAGCATTTCAATCTCGACCCGACATTGTTTTTAGCGCCTTTCTTCGCCCTGTTTTTCGCGCTTTGCCTTACCGACGCCGGCTACGGTATTATAATGATTCTTTCGATAGCGCTGTTTATCATGAAAATGCAGGGTGACAAAAAGCTCCTGTGGATGCTTATAGTCTGTGGAATAGTTACTATAGCGGCAGGTGCACTTACGGGCGGCTGGTTCGGCGACGCGGTTCAACAATTTATTCCCGCACTTGAGCCGGTCCGCACAAAAATGATGTGGTTCGACCCACTAACCAATCCCATGATGTTCTTTAAATTGTCGTTG
>CAZNXD010000174.1:0-3969 GCA_964576935.1 uncultured Pirellulales bacterium
GGACGAAAGACAGCAAAGACAGGTCCTAACAAACTAAGCGTTACAAAGATGCTGTCCACACCGGTCTGCGGCGTTGACAGCAGAAACGCAATTGTCGCTCCCCTGCCGGCTCCGTGCTTGCGCAGTGACATGGAGACCGGTATTACCCCGCAGGAACATAGAGGAAGCGGCACTCCAAAAATAGATGCTTTAACCAGAGGCCAGATTCCCCTGCCGCCTAAGTGACGCTCGACAAGATTTTGCGAGACCAGCGCCGAAAGTAAGCCCGCTACGAAAAAGCCGAACAATAAATACGGTGACATCTCCGACAGCGTCGCCCAGAAATCAACAATCACATTTCGTATAAAATCAGTCATCCGGTAAAACCTCGCTATTCTATTTTATACGAAAAATTTGGCGGACAGGGTCATTTTGATTTGCGCAGGGCCTGGTCTAAATCGGCAATTATGTCCTCGACGTTCTCGACACCCACAGCCAGTCTGAACAGTGTATCGGTAATTCCCAGCTCGTACCGGTCTTTTCGGGAATAGTCGTAATAACTGACCAGGGCCGGGTGCGTTATCAGCGTTTCAACCCCGCCGAGGCTCGGCCCGATGTAACAGAGCTTCAGGGCATCGAGAAAACGCTTGGCGGTACTTAGAGTCCCTTTGATATCGAAGGTTACTACGCCGCCGCCGCCTCTCATCTGCGATTTGGCGATTTTGTAATGCGGATGGTTGGGCAGGAATGGATAGTACACCTTTTTGATTTGGCTATGTGCTTCAAGGTACTCGGCTATGGCAAGGGCGCTTTGATTCTGCCTTTCTACACGCAAGGGGAATGTCTTTAGACCGCGCAGCAGCAGATAGCAACAATGCGGGTCAATCAATCCGCCCATTGATTTGTGCAGATTGCGAATTGGGTCCACAAGCTCGCCTCTGCCAAGTACCGCGCCGGCCAGGATGTCATTGTGTCCGGCAAGATATTTCGTGCAGCTCTGCAGCACCAGGTCCATACCGAATTCGAGCGGCCGCTGATTAAATGGCGTGGCAAAAGTGCTGTCGATTAAAGTCAGGACTTTATGCCGGCTTGCTATCTCTTTGATTTTGACAAGGTCAAAGATATTAAGGTACGGATTGGTCGGTGACTCGGAGAAAATAAATCGCGTATTCTTCTGAATGGCCGCTTCAAGAATCTTGTAATCGCCGAACGGCACAATCGTACAGCCTACACCGAACTGCTTAAGATACGCTCTGCAAAACTCCAAGGTCTTTTTATAACTATCATCGGTCACGACAATATGGTCGCCCGACCGTACAAGTGAAAGAATCGTCGTTGTAATCGCGCTCATACCCGAGGTGAAGACCACGCAATCCTCGGCCCCTTCCAAATCAGCCAGCCGCCTTTCCGCTATCTGGGCGGTAGGATTGCCGTATCTGCCGTACTCGAAATGCTCTTTGCCTTTTTTGGTATAGTCCTCGATGTGTTTACTATCACGAAATGTAAACGTCGAGGTCTGAATAATTGGTGTAGTGAGCGAGTCGGCGTACTTTCTTCGCATCTCTCCGGCATGGATTGCTCGTGTTGAAAGAGAATCGCCACCTCTTCTTCGCTTCGATGATGCGCGTTTGGCCATAGTTAAGGCTCCCAATAGAAAGCAGTTTATCCGTTGCGAGCCGCCAAGCTCAAAGCGTCTGTCTGCTTAGCAGCCGGCCCTGAACGGATATCGTAACATCATCGAACTTCATCTGCAAGCCCGCCTCGGCGGGCAAGCCGCTTGCCTTTATGGCCCAGATCAAAGTGTCGATCTCTACGACATTGCGTACTGCTATATTTACGCCAGAGCCTGGGCTAAATCTTTCTCAGCATCGCCTACCGGAGCGATGTTGAACTTTTCGACCAGGATATTCAAGGCCGCTGGAGTTACAAACGCAGGCAGAGACGGGCCAAGCTTGATGCCCGTTATGCCGAGATGCAGCAGAGTCAGTAAAATCGCTACGGCCTTCTGCTCATACCACGACAGAATCATTGAAAGTGGCAGGTCGTTCACGCCACAGCCGAACGCACCGGCCAGGGCAACGGCTATTTGAATCGCCGAGTACGCGTCGTTACACTGACCGCAATCCAGCAGCCGTGGCAGTCCTTCGATTTCACCAAACTCAAGCTTGTTGAATCGATACTTGCCGCAGGCAAGGGTCAGAATCATACAGTCGTCGGGTACGGCTTGTGCGAACTCTGTATAGTAATTTCTGCCGGGCTTGGCTCCATCGCAGCCACCTATCAGGAAGAAGTGTTTTATCTTGCCGGCTTTTACCAGCTCAACAACTTTGTCCGCGGCACCCAGTACAGTATTTCTGGCAAAACCAATGGTGATAAACTTCCGGGGCCCGTCTTCGGTAAAGCCGGGCGCCGCCAAGGCGGCTTCAATGACCAGCGTAAAATCGCCATCGGAAATATGAGTGACATCCTCCCAGCCGACCAATCCGCTGGTAAATATTCTGTCCTTATAGCTATCTTTCGGTTTTTGCAGACAGTTGGTCGTCATTAGAATCGCACCGGGGAATTGGTCGAATTCCTGCCGCTGGTCCTGCCACGCCCCGCCGTAGTTACCGACCAGGTGCTTGTACTTTTTCAGGCCTGGATACGCATTGCACGGCAGCATCTCTCCGTGCGTATATACATTGATGCCTTTGCCTTCGGTCTGCTTTAGCAGCTCTTCCAGGTCCTTCAAATCATGGCCGGAAACTACGATGCACTTTCCCTTAACCGGTGTGATACGGACCTGTGTCGGTTCCGGATGGCCGTAGGTGTCGGTGTTAGCTGCGTCGAGCAGTTCCATCGCCTTTAGATTAATCTCGCCTGTTTTCAGTGCCTTGGCGAGCAAATCAGGAACATCGGTCGGCCTTTGGGTAAGGTAATCGAGCATCTCGTGTACCGCTGCGTACACCGTATCATTTTCTTTTCCAAGTATCTGGGCATGGTCAATGTAGGAGGCTGCCCCTTTGAGTCCGTAGGTAATCAATTCCTGCAGGCCGGTAACATCTTCGCCAAGCTCATCGATGCGTTTTTGAATTGAAAGTGCCTCACCCTTGCCAATCAACGCGTTAATATCATCGGCCTGGTCCCACCAATTATGCGACTGTTCAAGTTGTTCGGCTTTGTCGCCTGCAGCCTGTTCATAGAGCGCTACAGCCTTGTTTTTTATTTTCTTAGCCTGCTTTATGTACTGTGCAAACCTCTCGGGGTCGAAATTTACATTGGTTAGTGTGCTGAACAGCGCCTTGACGGTAAAAACGTCAATCTCTTTATCGACAGCGCCTAACTGCCGCGCCCGGTGCGCGTATCGCGCTATGTCTTTAACGGCATAAACAAGCAAATCCTGCAGCGCAGCTACTTCAGGACTCTTGCCGCACACACCGTTAGCTGTGCATCCACTACCCTTGGCAGTCTGCTCGCACTGGTAACACATCATGTTCATAGTTTAATCCTCCTACACAAATCGTTTTCATTTTCTTAAGACCTTATCATTACAAGAAGCATTTTGAATCTTTCTTCAGCTGTAACTGAATGCGGAACGTTTGCCGGCATTATGATTATCTGCCCGGCAGCGGTGACCTGCTCATTACCGCCTATAGTCAGTTTTGCCGAACCGTCCAAAACTAAAACCGTCGCATTATAAGGAGTCGTATGTTCGCTCAGCCCCTGCCCGGCGTCGAATGCAAACAGCGTTATGGTGCCGGCCGGCTTATCCACAATTGTTTTGCTGACAATTGAATTCTTCGCATAGTCAACCAGGCCGCTCAAACCCTTCGCTTTGCCCAGACATTCGGCCAGAACATCTACTTTATCAGTGTCGTCTGTCATTTCTTTTTACCTTTCTTTGATTTTTTAGATTTGGTTCGTATCAGCTCTGCCAGATTAACCTTGTCAAAATAACCATCAATCTGGTTTTGCAAATTCACCAGCCTTTCATGAACGGGACAATCCTTT
>CAZNXD010000174.1:3979-4336 GCA_964576935.1 uncultured Pirellulales bacterium
GGCATTTGTAATCACCCATCAGGCATCGATTCAGACTCACCGCTCCCTGAACCGCTTCGATTACCTCTGCCAGGCTGATTTTTGACGGCCGGCGGCTTAAAGTGAAACCGCCCTTCGGCCCCATGGTGCTGGCAACCAATCCGGCCTTTTGCAATTTCTGCATCAGCTTGCAGGTAAGCTGGTACGAAATTTCCTCGGATTCGGCTATTTCACCGGTTGATACCGGCCCATTCCGCCAGTGCCTGGCCAGATACACCATTGCCCGCAATGCATAATCCGTATTTCGCCTTAAAACATCCATACTCCAAACCACCTAAAAACACCGCATTCTTATATAGGACTAATATAGTCTTACTA
>CAZNXD010000175.1:0-3480 GCA_964576935.1 uncultured Pirellulales bacterium
CGAAATTCGTCATTCGATATTCTGTGTTTCTTAAGCCGACCCCTTAACCTTCCGATAAGACCCTCTGAACCGTATTGAAACGGGTGCGTATTTTAATACAGGTGAGAAGTCCAACAGCGTTTTCAGAAAGAGAAACGAGGCCGGATTGGGAAAAAAGCATGATTCGCCAACTGATTAAAACCCGCCGCAAGCATATCCTGCTCGATATCAGTACCCAAAAGGACTTTTTCCTCGGCAGCGGAAAAGCCTGTATCAGAAATCACCGCCGCGTCCTTACCAACCTTCGCCGGGTTATGGCCTGGGCCAGGCACAACAGTATGCCAATTATATCTACCTGCCAGATCTATCCCAATAATAACGGCGGCAGTGCTATAAGCTACTGCCTCGATGGCACAGAAGGCCAACGCAAAATCAGATATACGCTCTTAGACAATCGCATCTGCTTCCCCGCCGACGGGAGCACGGATTTACCTCACGATTTGCTTAAAAGGTATCACCAAATTATCCTGAACAAGCGCTGTACCGATCCTTTTGACGAGCCTCGAATCGAGAGACTGCTTACCGAAATCCGGGCCGGCGAATTCATTCTCGTCGGCGCCAATACCGAAGACACCGTAATAGCCACAGCCCTGGGCCTTCTGCAACGGGGTAAAAAGGTAACAGTCGTCATCGACGCCATCGGCTCCCAGGACAGGATGCGGGCCGATTTAGCCATCAGAAAGATGCAGGCCAAGGGCGCCCACCTTATTGAGACTAAAAAGCTGGCCGGGATAAGCCATTTGCGAACAGTCGGAATATGCGACTGCGACCTCTGTCGAAACTTCGCCCAAAGAGCTTTTGCCCATCACCACTCACACAACTGATTTTGCTGATATACACAGCAAAACCAACCCCGCACCTACTTTGCTCAGTTTCGGAACTAAAACGACCTGCGAGTCTTCGCCGTTACAGGCAACAAAGTGCTATTAGGAACCGGACAAAGTAGGTGCGGGGCAGATTCTCGCCTCTTTGTTGTTTGACTTCTTGACAGTACCCTCACATCTCAATATATTAGCCCGTTTATCTCGCAGCCCCGGTTTGCTCCGCAGACAGTCGATTCCAGGCGGCCGAGAAGCACAAACATAAAGCAGTATCAAATTACTTGAGGAGATGTCTAAAATGGCACAAAAATTGGTTTACTTCTTCGGTAGCGGCAAGGCCCAAGGCAGCGCGAAAATGAAAGAGCTTCTCGGCGGAAAAGGCGCCAACCTTGCCGAGATGACTAATCTCGGCATACCGGTCCCGCCCGGCTTTACAATCGCTACCAAGGTTTGCGACCAATACTACAAATCAGGCGGCAAGTGGCCGACCGGCCTGGCAAAGGAAATTGATAATAACATCGCCAAGCTCGAAAAGGCAATGAACACCAAATTCGACGACCCCAAAAGACCTTTGCTGGTCAGTGTCCGAAGCGGCGCCGCCATTTCAATGCCCGGCATGATGAACACCGTGCTGAACCTTGGATTAAATGATACCGTCATTGAAGGCATCATCAAAAAGACCGGCAATCCGAGATTTGCCTACGATATCTATCGCCGTTTTATCGATATGTTCGGCGATGTGGTCATGGGATGTCACCATGAGAACTTTGAGCATGAGATTGACAAGGCCAAGAAGAAAGCCGGTGTAGAGCTGGATAATGAGCTTACCGCCGACCAGCTCAAAGCGGTTGTCGAAAAATACAAAGCTGTTTACAAAAAGCATGTCGGCAAGATGTTCCCGCAGGACGGCCGAACACAACTTACCAATGCCATCAATGCCGTGATTAAATCCTGGATGGTACCCAGAGCAATCAAGTATCGCGAGCTGAACAATATCACCGGCCTGCTCGGCACGGCTGTAAACGTCCAGACCATGGTATTCGGCAATATGGGTGATGACTGCGGCACAGGCGTATGCTTTACACGCAACCCGAGCACCGGCAAGAAGGAATTCTACGGTGAGTTTTTAATGAACGCGCAGGGTGAAGACGTCGTCGCCGGTATCAGAACACCGATTGAACTTAAGAAACTCAACAAAGTAATGCCCAAAGCCTATAAAGAGCTGACCGCTCTGATGACCCGACTGGAAAAGCACTACAAAGACATGCAGGACATGGAGTTCACTATTCAGGAAAGAAAACTTTATATTCTGCAGACCAGAACAGGCAAACGAACCGCTGAAGCCGCTGTCACCATCGCGGTCGACATGGTCAAAGAAAAACTCATCAATAAAAAACAGGCGGCCATGCGTGTCGAACCCGACCAGCTCGACCAGCTTTTACATCCGCACTTCGACCCCAAGGCCAAGCGCGACGTTATTGCTAAGGGCCTTCCCGCTTCGCCGGGCGCCGGCGTTGGCCAGGTCGTATTCGACGCCGATACTGCCGAAGCCTGGAAAGCCAAAGGCAAAAGTGTAATCCTTACACGAATCGAGACCAGCCCGGAAGACATTGGCGGTATGGACGCCGCGGTCGGCATACTTACCGCGCGAGGCGGAATGACCAGCCATGCCGCTGTCGTCGCTCGCGGTATGGGTAAATGCTGCGTCGCCGGTGTCAGCGATTTGAATGTTAACTACAAGGCCAGGAAAATGTCGGTCGGTAAACTCACCATCAAGGAAGGCGACTGGATTAGCATCGACGGCTCCGCCGGCCAGCTCATGAAGGGTCAGCTGCCTACGGTCGAGCCAACACTTAGCGGCTCATTCGGCCAATTTATGAAAATGTGTGACGAGATTCGCACACTTGGCGTCCGAACAAATGCGGACACTCCGGGCGACTCCAAGAGAGCACGTGATTTCGGCGCCGAAGGAATCGGTCTGTGTCGAACCGAGCACATGTTCTTCGAAGGTGACAGAATCTGGCCGGTTCGCCAGATGATTCTCGCCGCGGACGATTACACCGCAATGCTCGAAGCGCTTGAGACCGCTGAAACCAGCCAGGCCAAAAAGGCCGTTGAAAAAGAATACGCTACGGCGAAAAAACATTTCGAGGGCGCACTGCAGAAGCTATTACCATACCAGCGCAAGGACTTCGAAGGAATCTTCAAAGCTATGGCCGGCTTGCCGGTAACTATAAGACTGCTTGACCCGCCGCTGCATGAGTTCTTACCGCAGGATGAGTCCAATCAGAAGGAAATGGCCAAGCGGTTAGGTGTCAAGCCGTCCGAAGTAAAGGTACAGGTCGAGCAGCTGCACGAATTCAACCCCATGCTTGGTCATCGTGGCTGTAGATTAGCTGTGACCTATCCTGCGATATACCGAATGCAGGCACGTGCCATCATCGAAGCGGCACTTAATGTCAAGAAAAGCGGCAAGGCCGTGCTGCCGGAGATTATGATTCCTTTGGTCGGCTCAATCGACGAATTGAAATTCGTTAAGAACGAAGTCGTCGATGAAATCAATCAGGTCTTCAAACAGAAAAAGACAAAGATTGAATATCTGATTGGCACGATGATTGAG
>CAZNXD010000175.1:3490-4335 GCA_964576935.1 uncultured Pirellulales bacterium
CAAGAGCAGCGTTGACAGCAGATGAAATCGCCGAAGAAGCCGAGTTTTTCAGCTTCGGTACGAATGACCTGACACAGATGACGATGGGCTTTTCGCGCGATGATGCCGGTAAGTTCCTCGGTGAGTATGTCAACAAGGGAATCTACGCCGCCGACCCATTCCAGAAGCTCGACCAGATCGGCGTCGGCAAGCTCGTTGAGATGGGCACCAAGCTCGGCAGAAAAACACGAAAGCAGCTCAAGGTCGGTATTTGCGGCGAGCACGGCGGCGAGCCCAGCAGTATCGATTTCTGCCATCGAGTCGGAATGAATTATGTCTCCTGCTCACCGTTTAGAGTACCGATTGCCAGACTCGCAGCAGCCCAGGCCGTCATCAGAAATGGCTAAGGCGAATATCTTTGAAAACCACAGGGCGCCGACTTCACAAACCGGCGCCTTGTTTTTTCGATGGGCTGTAATGGGCCGAACATCAAGTGTTGACAATAATCAATAATCAATAGAAAATAGTCAATTGAACTGGTGGGAGTAGCTCAGCTGGTTAGAGCACTAGATTGTGGATCTAGGGGTCGTGGGTTCGAATCCCATCTCTCACCCTTTTTTCATACCTCGCAATGCCTTCCCGCACTCTCGGCCTTTTATCTAAAATAAAAGAGGGCAGGCTCTTCCTCCGGAACCTGCCCATTTATGGATATCGGCCAGGTACCCCATTTTGCGAAGTTTCGTAAAATGGAGGCCCCAACCCCCTGGCCGTTTATCTTCTATTTCGTCTTAACAATACTCCTCCCAGTCCCAGCAGCGCTATCGTGCAAGGCTCGGGAACCGCCGCAATATTATCATAACCTGTAT
>CAZNXD010000176.1:0-3676 GCA_964576935.1 uncultured Pirellulales bacterium
CTTACTCAAAAAAGATAAACAAACTACTCACGATGTGTTCGGGCAATATATTGATACCTATAAATTTAATGAAGCAGTAGAGGACGGCGTAGTTTTGGATCTGATGTATGAAGCGCGTGATATCGATACAAAGCTTTCTTCTAAGGAAAAAGTAGATGCGTGGTTTGAAGCTAAAACAAAAGGGCTGAATGATTTTCAAAAGCATGAACTGAAAAGGAAGTGGGGTACGATGCAGCAGGTTTTAAGTTCCAAATCGCGGCTAGAAAAAATCGTGCAAGATGTAGTGTTCGATTTCAGCACGAAGCCACGCCTCAATTCCGAATTTGGAAATGCAATTTTAATTGCGGGGAGTATTCATGAAGCAACTCGCTATTTTGAGATGTTTCAAAATACACCACTTAAGGATAAATGTGCT
Source organism: uncultured Pirellulales bacterium (assembly GCA_964576935.1). GTDB lineage: Bacteria > Planctomycetota > Phycisphaerae > Sedimentisphaerales > Anaerobacaceae > CAYMOE01. Next base: position 416 of record CAZNXD010000176.1, read on the forward strand.
CTGATTACTTCATATAATCCTGCCACTAAAGATATTACTAACGAAGATATAGGCGAAAATACAGAGACCGGGAAGGAATATGTGTATAAAATATACTCCGAGTTTCTGAAAGATATCTCTCCGGAACCAGGTAAATCAAAATCAGAAACCTACGAGGACAAAGCCAGGACAAAATTTGTCGAAGAGCCTGCTAATATGAAACTGCTCATTGTGGTGGATAAGCTTCTGGTTGGTTTTGACGCACCGCCTTGTACCTATTTGTATATAAACAAGAAAATGCAAGATCATGGTCTGTTTCAAGCAATCTGTCGTGTGAACCGCTTGGATAGTGAAGACAAAGATTTCGGATATATTGTAGATTATAAAGATCTATTCACCAAGTTAGAAGGCGCCTATTCTGTTTACGCTTCTGAATTGGATTGTCCTGAAGATTTAGATAAAAAAGACATCGATATTTTATTGAAGGATCGTTTAGCTAAAGGCAAGGAGCGATTGGATGTCGCGCTGGAAGCCATAGCTTTGGTCTGTGAGCCGGTATTGCCGCCAAAAGATAATTTGGCGTACATCCGTTATTTCTGTGGCAATCCAGAAAACAAACAAGACTTGAAAAATAGTGAAATGAAGCGAACCGCACTTTACAAGTACACGGTTAAATTGATACGATCCTACGCCAATATTGCAGACGAGATGAGTGAAGCCGGATATAGCACTGATGAAATTAAAGTGATAAAAAATAAGGTTAATAAATATTTGAAATTGAGAGAAGAGATTCGTATGGCAAGTGGTGAAAAACTCGACCTCAAAACCTATGAGGCCGATATGCGACACTTGATTGATACCTATATTCAAGCAGAAGATAGCAGACGGATTGATCCTTTTGGTGATCAGTCATTACTTGATATTATGATAAACAGTGGTATCTTTGAGGCAATTAAAAATCTTCCCGAAGGAATAAGGAGCAGTAAAGAAGCAGTTGCTGAAACGATTGAAAACAATGTGCGTGTTAAAATTATCAAAGACCATTTGATTGACCCCGCGTATTTTGACGATATGTCTAAGCTCTTAAGTGAAATTATTAGAGAACGAAAAGCAAATGCAGTGAGCTACGAAGAGTATTTGAAAAAAATTGCTGAACTGGCAAAACGTGTGAAGAATCCTGCTCATGATGATCTGCCGACTGGAATAAAGACAAACGCGCAACGAGCTCTGTATAACAATCTTGGGAAGAATGAGGAATTGGCAATTTTGGTGGATGAAGCAGTACATTTCAGCAGGTGTGCTGATTGGCGGGGAAACATCCCAGCCGAAAATTTGATCAAACAAGCTATATATAAGGAGTTGAAAGATAAATCTGAAGTTGAAAGAATCTTTCAAATTATAAAACAGCAAAATGAATACTAATTATAATACAATTAATGTGGGAGACATTTCTATAAATGTTATTCACAAAGATATTAAAAATGTTCACTTGAGCGTGCACCCTCCTCAAGGCAGAGTGACCATTTCGGCACCACTACAAATGGACTTAGAAACTATTCGCCTTTTTAGTATTTCAAAACTGGGCTGGATACGAAAACAGCAAGCAAAACTTAAAAATCAAAAAAGAGAAACAGCCCGGGAGTACATCACTCGCGAAAGTCATTACTATCTCGGACAAAGATATTTGTTGAAGATAGCAGAACAGAATACTGCACCAAAAGTAGTTTTGAAACACAATACTATTGAGCTTTATATTCGTAAAGGGACATCTATAACACAGAGGAGAAAGATTTTACAAAGCTGGTACAGACAACAGCTCAGAACGTTAGTACCGCAGTATGTTGCAAAGTTAGAAAAAAAGATGAATGTAAAAGTGGCCGACATACGTATCAGAATAATGAAAACAAAATGGGGCACTTGCAATCCCAAAGCAAAAAGAATTTGGCTTAATACTGAGTTAGCAAAAAAACCAATCGAGAGTATAGAATATATACTTATTCATGAGATGGTGCATTTGCTCGAACGAAAGCACAATGAAAAGTTTACGGCTCATATGGATAAGTTTTCACCTAAGTGGAAGCATCTCCGGGAAGAACTTAATCGTTCACCGCTTGGGCATGTTGAATGGAAGTACTAGAAAAGAAAATCGGTGTACTGGCTCAATCATTTAGTAAATTTTTATAACCTTTCATAAAAGCGCTTGATTGTAGCACTAATGTTGTAGTAAAAAAAAGATTGAGGGAAACACCTTTAATCGCATTAAATTGAAGGATTTATTTGAAAGAATGAAATATATTTATTAAGAATAAAAATATGACTCCGGTAACTTCTCTAATACAAACAAGTTAGGTGAAATTAAATAATGGAAAATAAATTCAATAAATGGAATAAGTGGCTTGACGTTATTTATTTGGAGATCACGAGACTATCAGTTAATAGAAATATCTTCTGGGAAGTTCAAAATATAATAAAAAATAATCCAAAAATACAAAAACCTAGCTCATTTTATGAATTTTTAGGAAGTACATATGTTATTTCAGCATTAATGGGGGTTCGAAGGCAGATAAAGATTGATGAAGATAGCATATCATTTGCAAAGCTTTTAAAGGAAATTTGTGATACTCCTGAAATTCTTTCAAGGAATCGTTTTGTTGCTCTTTATAAGGGGTGTGCAGTTGAGCATCTTGCCAATAAACATTTCGATAAATTTGCTGGCAAGGTTGGAAGTCACGTTGACCCTGATTTAATTAGATTGAAGCTTGAAGAACTGAAGATAAAAGCACGGAAGTGCGAAAAATATGCTGATCAAAGGATTGCACATTTTGATAAAGGAGTCATTAAGAATGTTCCTACATTTAAAGAGCTTGATGATTGTATAGATTTCTTGGAAGAACTTTTGAAAATGTGCTATCGTTTATTTCGTGCAGTTTCTTTAACATCTATATTACCAGTATATCAATACGACTGGAAAGTGATTTTTAGAGAGCCTTGGTTGCTTTAATTTATAAATAATTTCAATTGCATTGCATGCATTGCAGTAATTTATAATTTTTTTTACTGTAATTCCAACTAGTGAGAATATTTATTTTTGTATTCCGAAATTTTCAAAAAAGTCGAGGTGAGAAAATGAACAACAATAAAGGAATTGGAATGAATGCCAAAGCTTCTTACTTATGTGAAATTTATTCACAGTTAGAGCAAAGCGTAAATACAAATGCTATTGAAAGAACTACATTTTTATCAATATTACCGCAACTAACTGGGCATAACCTCAGCTCAAAG
>CAZNXD010000176.1:3686-4316 GCA_964576935.1 uncultured Pirellulales bacterium
CAATAATTAATGAAAAAGGTCAAGGATTTTTTCTACCAAAGTATATACCATTATATATTGTTCTTACTGGGGTTACATTAGTAGGAATTATTTTGGTGATTAAAATTAATTATATAATATATGAAAGACAGTTTTTAGCAAACCAGATAAAGTACAATTATTTTGGAAAAATATATGAAGAATACCACCCGCCTTATATTAACAATATGAGTATTGATATATTAATTATTTTAATTATGACTACATTTTTATCTATTTTTTTATTTGGGCTGTTGCAGAGTTTACCTTTTTCTAGCATTTCGCTTAGTATATTAATAAGTTTTGCGTTGTTTTGTTTACTTACTTTAATGTATAGAATTCATAGAAGATTTACAAAAAAATGACAGCTATTAAGAATTTTACTGGGAATTCTAAAGCTCAGGATTGAGATTTTAAAAAACAAGAATAGGCTTAGTTATTAAAAAGGATAAAAGAAAAATATTTTTTAGAAATTTAAGGACATAGGAATAGATAGGCTCAGGTTTTGAAATATAACAGATGATATACCATATTGACAGCATAGTAAATAAATAAGGACACATCCCATTTTTTTAAACAATTAATATTTTACTTTTAAATTAGATAAATAGG
>CAZNXD010000177.1:0-4309 GCA_964576935.1 uncultured Pirellulales bacterium
AACTCCACGCGCAACCGCAGCCATTAAATTTGCCTGCGGCGCTGCCAGGGCATTCTCTGTAGCCGAGCTATGACCGGCGAAACCATAAGCCTTCTGCAGGAGAATCAGAACCGGCCCCAATACCAGCGCCGCCGATACCGTCCCGACCATTTGCATAACCTGCTGCTTCCACGGCGTAGCGCCGACTATATAACCGGTCTTTAAATCCTGCATGTTGTCACCGGCTATCGCCGCGGCGCAGCAGACCACGCTTCCTATGATAACCGCAGCGGCCGGCCCATTAACTGCGCCTGAGCCCATTAAAAAAACAAGCAGCAAAGCCGAGACAAGTACCGTCGCTATGGTTACCCCGGAAACCGGGTTGTTACTGGAACCAACAAGCCCCGCCATGTAACCGGCTACCGCGCTGAACATAAAGCCCGTCCCAAGCATCACAACTGCCATCGGTATAGTTACACCAACGTCCTTCACGAATATCTGGTAAATCACAAACAGCGGTACAATCGAAACTGCGATTAAGACAAGCACCCATTTCATCGGCATGTCTTTTTCAGTTCTTACAATTACAGTGTCCCGCCCCTCAACTTTACGGTATGCGTTGATTCCGCTTTTAATTCCTGCTGCCAGAGAACCTCGCATCTGAAAGATTGTCCACAGCCCCCCTACTAACATCGCCCCCACACCAATATATCGCGTCTTTTCCGACCACAACTGCCCCGCATAATTCAACGCCGCTATCGGCTCACCGTCCACCATCGGCCAATCGCTTAAACCCGCGCATATAGGAATCGCAATCAGCCAGTTAAACAATCCGCCCAGAAAGACCAGTACCGCGATATTGAATCCGACAATGTACCCCACAGACAATAGCGCCGGCGAAAGATTTGTGCCGAAATAACCAATACTCCCCTTTATACGTACAGCGTATTCGACCGCGCCGGGCCAAACCCGCAATCCCAATGAAGCAACCTTGAACAAACCTCCAGCCAGCCCCGCCTGGAGAATTTTTATTACCCCGCCCCCTTTCTGACCGGATTTCAAAACCTCCGCCGTCGCGATACCTTCGGGAAACTTCAGCTTCGCCTCCACAATCAACGCACGACGCAACGGAACTGTAAACAGCACACCCAGCAATCCACCGAAGCCCGCAATGAGAGCCACCGATGTAAAATTGAAACTCTTCCAGTAATCTAATATCAAAAGCGCCGGCATAGTGAAAATAACACCCGCCGCCAGTGACTCACCCGCAGATGCCGCTGTCTGAACAATATTATTTTCGAGTATGTTACTCTTGCGAAATAATCGCAGTACTCCCATTGATACTACTGCTGCCGGTATCGAAGCCGACACCGTCATACCCGCAAACAGGCCAAGATACGCATTAGCCGCCGCAAGGACAATTGACAGTATTATCCCCAGCAGAACAGCTTTTAACGTCAATTCCGGCAAGTCTCTCTTCTCATTCATATTTACCTTTATCGGCTAGCCCCCAAGCCTGCCCTGAGTGGAATCGAAGGGTTTATCTTGGGGGTTTTATCTTCGAGGGATGTTTGTTTAGCAGTCGCCGGCACGGCGACTTTTCCCTATACGCAATACGCAGTACGAGAAAATGTCGCCCCCTGCGACATTTTCTTGCCCCTCCACCTATAAAATAGTAGTATTCAGGCCAATTTGGGAGACAATAAGGTAAAGCAACCCTGATTATCACCGATTGTTTAGTCACAGAAGACATAGATGCGTTTGAAAGGAATTAAAAATGGCGAGAGTCCGAAAAAGTTCCGCCAGTGAACGACCGCAATCGAGGGAATTAACTGCTGAGGATTTAAAGAAGGCTGTTTCTAAATTGGAACGACGAATAAATGACCTTGAAGGTTTTGATGTGAAAGCTATAAGCGAACGATATGATGCAAAGACACAAGCACTGAATGATAAAATCAATCATACGTTGGCCGATATCTTCGGGAATGACACCGTTGAATATAGAAAGTACTTAATAAGGGATCTCGACACTCTGCCGCGTTTAATCGGCAGGGATCCCCCATTATTTGAGGTCCAAGAGGGTTATGTAAAAGGAATCAACAACGCCATAATAAAACTAAAATCTCTGCAAGAGACCCTGCGAGAAAAGTTGCAGGATGCTGAAGATGTGTCTAAAGAAGAGATATCTGCCTTTTATAAAAAATCGCCAGAGAGAACAGTTACTATTACTAACAGGGAAGTATTTATTGTACATGGCCGTGATGAGGCAGCTAAACTAGCTGTAGCCGGATTTATAAAAAAACTTGAACTCAATCCAGTAATCTTACATGAAAAGCCCAATGAAGGTCGTACGATTATTGAAAAATTTGAAGACCACACAAATGTTGGCTTCGCGGTAGTGCTAATGACTCCAGATGATGTAGGTGCATTAGTTGAAGAAAAAGACAAGTTAAAACCCAGAGCCAGACAGAATGTGATTCTGGAACTTGGTTTTTTCTTAGGGAAGCTGGGCAGGAAACATGTTTGTGCGTTATACAAAGAAAATGTAGAAATACCGTCTGACTATGAAGGAGTGTTATTTATACCGATGGACGCAAATAATGGCTGGCAGTTATCTCTGGCGAAAGAAATTAATGCGGCAGGAATTGAAATAGATTTAAATAAGGCAATTTAATACCGATGGTTTGGTGGAAATTGGCTCGAATCAAAACAGCAAAGATTAAGCCCCCAACCCAACTCCGCCATTTTTAGTCGTTGGTGAATAGTAAATAGCAATTGGCAGAAAAAAAGGAAATCTCATGGTTGAAATTAAAGACGGTTTGATTGTTCCTGCTGCAGAGCCGGTCAAATTAGACATAGCTAAGCAAACTTTAATATTTAAAAACGGAGCCAAAGCTTTTTACGTGATAGCAGGTCTTTCATTGTTGAATACTATTTTCAGTTTATCACAAGCAAATGTCAGATTTTTTGTTGGTCTGGGAATCACTCAAGTCATCGATGCGCTTACAATCTTTGCGTCAGAAGATTATCCGGCAGCATCTATGATATTTAAAATTATTTCCGTGATATTAAATACGATATTCGCAGGTATAATTGCACTTTTCGGATGGCTGGCACTTCAAAAGAAAGCTTGGGCGTTTATTGTTGGCATGATTTTATTTTCACTTGATAGTATATTATCTCTTCTCTTTCGAGACTGGATAAGCCTGGGATTCCATGTACTTGTATTGATATATGTTTTCAAAGGACTTATCGCCCTAAAAAACATAAAGAAAGCAGAGTCAAATCAGATAAGATGAACATGTGAAAAAAGACTTCTAAAGCTTTGATGTGTGCCGTGACAACGGCGTGGTTGAGCTGAGAACATCGAGCGAGCTTGCTCGCAGAGAGGTTCGATGCGAAAAACACGAAGGTCAGCCAAAGACTGACCATATCAAAGCTTCTTCGTGCTCTTCGTGCCTTCGTGGTTAATTAAATCCGTGTAATCTGCGTAATCAGCGTCTAAATCAATTCAAAACTCTCCCCGCCCTTCATGGTTAAATACCCAACTTCTAAGAAAATTAGTGCGTATTAGTGTTAAGGATTTGATAGAAGTCCCGTAGCGGCTGTGGTCGAGCGGGGTAATGATGAATAAGCTTGCTTAATGAAGCATTTTCCGCGAAGAACACATAGGCCTTGCTCCAAGGCCGCATCAAATCCTCTTCGTGCCCTTCGTGCCTTCGTGGTTAATTAAATCCGTGTAATCTGCGTAATCTGTGGTTAAAAAAATATCTCTGTGAACTCTGTGCCCTCGGTGGCTACTTAAAATCCGTGGTTTACAAAATTGTCGTTTTAGTAATTTGGATTTGTTTAGGGTTTAGAAATTAGAATTTAGTGCTTCTTCACGCGATACGCAGCACCCAGCACGCAATACGAACTCAAATCCGTGTAATCTGCGTAATCCGCGGTTAAATAATAAAAACCTCATCGCGCAGCGATTCCACAATTTTGCATTTTGCTCTTTGATATTTGATATCCCTTGACGCTCCCCCCATAATGCTGCTATAATCCGCGCTTTCAGCCGGGGATTAACCATCCCGGCTGAAGTAGTTTGCTCTTTGAGGGGTCTAACCGGTTTTGAGGACAAGACTTAACAGAAATCATAACCCTTACTCTACACACAAAGGAGACCGTTATGGCAGACGAACAAAAAGGAATTAGCTCTCTTATGGTCGAGAGTCGAACATTTCCCCCGCCGGAAGAGCTCAAGGCAAATGCCTATATTAACAGCCCTGAGCAATATCAGAAAATGTGGGACCAGTCGATAAACGACCCCGACGCCTTCTGGCTC
>CAZNXD010000178.1:0-1344 GCA_964576935.1 uncultured Pirellulales bacterium
TTCCAGCCATTCGTTGGGCCGGTTCACGAATTCGATAATGTTCTCAAGCAGAAAATAGTGCTTTTTTTCCTCTTGAGCCAGTTGCAGGAATATGTCTTTCTGGTTCTGCAACTTGACCTCGTCGGCTTTTTCCAGATAGAAATCTCTGGCTTGTTTTTCGATATCCTGTGCTTTCTTGTAAAGCTCGATTTGGTTGACATCAAGGTCAAACTTCTTCGAGCCTTCGCGCATCTTCCCAAAGATATCCCGTGCATTTTTAAGCACCGTTGTCTGGGTCGACTCGACATCAGTCTGAGCTTTCATTCTTTCAATTGTCTGACAATGCTTTTTCTCTTCGTCGGCGAGCATCGTGAATATCTCTTTCAAGCCCTCGTCCGGCGCACGGCCGGCCAGGTCACGGTAGAATTCTTCGGCGTATTTTTCTTTTTCCATGGCAAATTCAAAAATATCCATAACCTTCCCTCTCATTATCAATCAAAACCATAATTCCATTCAAGCGTGTTATACGCTAACGGCTGACGACGGGTCGCCATTTTCTGCCGCCCGATTCTATCAGATTATCCGCCGCGGAAAAACTCTGTGCTCCGGCGGGGTATTCAAAAAGCCCTGATTCATCCTTTTGCCAGGCTTCGAGGACCGGGTCAAACAACTTCCAGCCGGTCTCGACGCTGTCGTAGCGGTTGAACAGCGTCTGGTCGCCGAGCATTGCATCGAGCAATAATCTTGCGTACGCCTCGGGCATATCGGCTCCGAAGACATCGCCGTAGTGAAAGCTCATATCCAGTGTCCCCATGCAGAGCTTGGAGCCGGGCCGTTTGGCCTGAAACTGCAGGCTCATTCCCTCGCTGGGCTGAATCTGCAGGGTCAGCACATTAGGCGGCAGCTCGTCCAGGCCGGCGCCGACAAACATCGAATGCGGCACCTTTTTGAAGGTTATCGTAATCTCGGTATTCTTGGCTGAGAGCCTTTTGCCCGTCCTGACATAGAAAGGAACGTCCCGCCATCGCCAGTTATCTATACTGAGTTTAGCCGCGACGTAGGTCTCGATCTTCGAGTCAGGCGCGACGTCTTTTTCCTGCAGATAGCCGCACATTTTTTGGCCGTCTATCTGCCCCGGACCGTATTGGGCTCTGACTATCCGGGCTGACCATGGCTCGAATCCAATCGGTCTTATCGAGCGTAATAGCTTGACCTTCTCATCGCGAACCATGTCGGCATCGAATGAGGCGGGCGGTTCCATCGCCACGAGCGCCAGCATCTGCAGCATGTGGTTCTGGAACATGTCGCGCAGTGCGCCGCTTTTTTCGTAATAGCCCGCGCGATGCTCCACACCCACCGACTCGG
>CAZNXD010000178.1:1354-4292 GCA_964576935.1 uncultured Pirellulales bacterium
GCTCGAAGATTGCGTTGGCAAAACGGAACATCATTATGTTCTGAACCGTCTCTTTGCCCAGGTAATGGTCAATTCGGTAAATCTGCGACTCATCGAAGCATTTACTTATAACGTCGTTCAATTGGGAAGCACTTTTGCCGTCCCGCCCGAACGGTTTTTCAATGATAAGCCTGACTCGCTGCCTGTCGCCACCAGGCGGGCATGATAATCCCGCTTTGCCTAATTGCTCGACTATTACCGGATACAGAAACGGCGGCACCGAAAGATAGAAAATCAGATTACCGTCAACCTTATGCAATTTATTAAGCTCAGCTATCCGCTGTTTCAAATCTTCATATAACTTCGCATCGTGGTAATCGCCGCTGATGAAATGCATTTTATCTACAAACGCCACGGCCGAATCCGCCGGCTCTTTGGCTATCGCATCTTTCGCGGCTTGGCGGAACTGCTCATCGGAGATTTGGGTCCTTGCGCAGCCAAGAAGATAGAACTTCTCATCGATAAGCTGCCGCTGATAAAGGTCAAACAGGCTCGGTATGAGCCTTCGATTTGTCAAGTCACCCGACGCACCGAACACCACAAAAGCGGTCGGCTCGGCAGGCGTCTCGGCACAAACAATATCCATCCGCGAAAGTGTCGGTTTTATTTTCTCGACCATTTAATCTCCATTTCTTCATATCAGCGAAGATTACGCAGATTAAATTTACAATGTTACACCCGAGTCGTCCACAGGCTCATCCAGCTCGGCGTTAAAGCCCTCGAGAATTCTGTCAAGAACCTGGTCAAAATCGACCTTTTGGGCGTGTGCATAGACATTGGCGATATGCCTTGCTACGTCTGCAAGCAAACGTCCCCATATAGCAGGGTCGTTCCACATGCCGACCTTGAGACATACCTCCTGTTTGCCCTTAGCTATCCATACCCTTATTATTTCGACTGCATCGGGGTTCTTTATCGCGAGCGGCGGAGCTTTCAATTCATTTTTATTGTCAAATTTGACCACTATGATATCTCCTATTGCATAGCTTCTTAATCTTTCATCTAACTCAATACACAAACCTTGTACTTGGCCCAGATGTCGTCGCCCCGGCTGCCCTGACTGATATTGTCAACCGTCGAAGGTCCAAGCAAATCGACTTCAATAACTCCAATTTGCCGATTTGGTTCTTTGTCATCAGACCAGGTAAGTGTCTTTGCGAATTCCGTAAGCTCATAGACTCTTGCCAGCGACGTCGGGTTGAAAATGCCATTGGGGTCTTTGTTGTTGACGATTCCAACCACGACTAAATCGCTCAAGTCAAATTGCTCTTTGGTCAGATTATGAAATACCCCGACCGCTTCATCTTCGGCGAGCATGTTCTCCGGGGCGGTGTCAACTTTTATCAGCGGAATCATCGCATCTGTAGCGAGGGTAAAGATAATAAGTACAGCTATGACAGCTTTATACTGCCTGATTGAAAAGTTTATTATCGCCTGTTCCAAATTCACTAATTTGCCCTAACAGATAAACCCAATTACGCAATCATCTTATTTAATCAATTACTTCAACGTCATATTCAACAGGACAAGCTACAGAGCCGGAAACAAGACAATATTTTTCCGCCAGTCGGGCTATCTCTTCGATTTTTCCAGCCTGACCAGTGTCGTTGATTTTAACCTCAGCTTTTACCTGAACATTGGTGAAGCGAAGCCCGTTTTTGGTTTTTTCAACTTTGCCCCGAGCTTCAGAAGAATACGAAAGGATGTCGACTTCAAACTTTTCAGCAAAATGGTTAAATACCAGCATGATACAGCCATTGATTGCAGCCACAAACATTTCCTCCGGATTAAGCGTCTGGTGACTACCGCCATATTCCGGAGACGGTCCAATTTCAGTTTCGCTAATCCCGCTCATCGCGGTCTTTGCCGGTTTTCCTTGTTGTTGATATACCGTATTTTTAAAAATTTCCATTTGTCAATCTCATTCAATTATTTTTCAATAACCCTTCGAGGATTTTTTCTTCGTTGCGCACAACTTCGCCGCCCATGACTTCACCAATATTACCGCCGGCCATCCCGGCCGGTCCCATCCCTATCACTATAAGGTCGTACTCGTACGCCATGAAAGACCCCAGTAGTCTTGCTTTAAATTCCCCGACTGAAAAAAGGGGATTGGGCCATCGACCGGCGATTATTCCTGCAGCGGTTCGAATTCGTCTTTGCCGACGCCGCAGTCGGGGCAGACCCAGTCGTCGGGCAAATCTTCAAAGGCGGTTCCCGGCTCGACTCCGTTCTCAGGGTCGCCGGCCTGAGGGTCATAAATATATGAACATGCCGTGCATTGATATTTCTTCATAACCGCAACTCCTTTTCAGCTAAGTAAATATTATACGGTTTATTAACCTATGTCAGGCAAAGTATAACCAATCTCAAACCAATAGCAACCCGTTAATCGCAACAACCTCACCCTTACCAAGTAAGGTAAGCAAGTTGTTCGGCAACCAACAAAGTCCCTCTCAATCCAAATTCATGAAATGGCAATATCTCTTCGGGGCAGGCTGAGCTTGACAGGCGGTGGCGGTTTTTGTATCGTCCTTATTTGACTTTCATTCAGATGCGACTCTGAGTGATTTATATAGTTGTTTTGAAGTGGATGATTCTTCAAACTCTATACGACAATTGGAGACTCAAACAGTGGCCGCCGATTTGGGTAATCTTCTCAGCAAGCCTCCGGGATATTATGAAAGTGACCGAAGGGATATGCTAAAGTATATTCCTGAAGGAGTAAAAACTTCCCTGGAGTTCGGCTGTGGTACGGGAGGATTTTCAGCTATTTTGAAAGAGAAGTTCGGCGCCAAAAGCTGGGCAGTCGAAATAGACAAAGCCTCGGCTACCGAAGCAAAAAGAAAGCTCGATAAGGTTATCAACGCCGATGCCTATGAGGCTGTTGTTAAGATTC
>CAZNXD010000179.1:0-4042 GCA_964576935.1 uncultured Pirellulales bacterium
CCTCGGCGATACGATGGGTGATTTGCGTAAGTTTTATTCACTGGCGACTATCGCTTTTGTCGGCCGGTCGCTGGTCCCAATGGGCGGCTCGGATATGATGGAAGCTGCCGCCCTTGGCAAATGCACAATCTTCGGCCCGTATGCCTTCAACTTCGAACAGACTGTTGACGCCCTGCTCGAAGGCAACGGTGCTATAATGGTCAAGAACGGCGAGCAATTGCTGCAGACGATGCAAAAATGTCTTGCCGACTCTCAATTCAGAGACCAAATCGCCCAAAACGGCCAACAAGTCATCCGCCAAAATCAGGGCGCAACTGTAAAATCCATAGAGAAGATCAAAGAATTGCTACCTGGATAACCGTTGTTATTTTTTCAGACGGGCAGACAAAGCTTTAATATGCGATGGGGTTGTACCACAGCAGCCGCCTATTATATTAAAGCCTGCTGCATGTATCTTCTCGACCGCTTCAGCAAAAGCTTCCGGTGTTACTTTATAAACCGTCTCGCCATCAACAACTTCCGGCAGGCCCGCATTAGGCTCTGCTAAAAGCGCAACATCTCCGCCACTCGATGTAACAATCGAGGCATATTTTTCTGCAAGGTTCACGTAATCATCCAGCGAAACTTTGCCACAATTGAAACCCACCGCATCAACACCCAACTGGAGAATCTTCGCCAGAGCTGATTCCACATCTACTCCCATCATAGTCCTGAAATTGCCGCCTGCTGAATCAAATGATATTGACGCAAAAACAGGCAGCCGCCCCGCCGCCGACTTGGCTGCTTCTATAGCAATTTCAATCTCATCCAAGGCTGTCATAGTCTCAATGATTAGACCGTCAACACCGCCTGCAACAAGCGCCTTAGCCTGCTGAGCGAAAGCTGCTTTAAGCTCGTCTGGCGTGACTGTCCCTAAAGGCGGCAGAAACTGGCCGCTCGGACCTATATCACCCAGCACATACTTATCCTGGCCCGCCGCTCCACGGGCAATCTTTGCCGCGGCGGTGTTGATTTGCTCGACCTTGTCTGACAATCCGTGCAGACCAAGGGCAAACTTATTCGCACCGAACGTATTGGTCAGGACCGCGTCGCTGCCGGCGCTAAAATAGTCACTGTGCACCGCGCGGACAGTATCTGCCGACTCGATATTAGCGTAGTCATTACATTTGCCTGCCTCAAGGCCGCGGACAAATAATTCCGTTCCCATGGCACCGTCTAACACAAGAACGCCTTTCCTGATTCTTTTTTTCAATTCGATCTTGCTCATAATTCTTACTCTCGCTATCGCTGAGGCTGCTCTATTGCCTCCCCGTCGACCATCCTGTATACATTTTTGAAGCCTCGAGGTTCAGGACGTCCAACCAATGCCTTTATTTGCTTATCGCTGAACTCATAGAGTTTAGGTGTTCCAAAGGTCATTTCAAAGAAATTTTCGTTGCCCTGGCTATCAAAAGTTATCATTTTGACCGAAGAAGGAACATAGAAATCATCCTTCAGCCGCCTATATCCATCCAATTCGGCAACAAGGGCCGGTTTATCATCTTTGCCGTAATACTCAATTTTCCGCACAAGATAATCACAGCAATAGATATAAACCTTCTTGACCGGGCTTCCCTTGCTGTCCACTTTTGTAAGCACGTCAAATGCTCCCTCCTTGGAGAGAGTCCACTGTTCTTCATCGTCGATTTCCAGCAGGCCGAGGGCCTCCAGCAAGGTCGCCGGATTAATCAGGCCCGCCGAACTTGAATCCTGCTCGGACCATTCGCCCCAGAGATAGCTGCTCAATTCCGGCTTGATGGAAAACCAGAACTCATCTTCATTCGCACCAAGCACAATTCCTTTAGGGTCAAGGAATATATCGCCCTGCATTCGAATCTTTTCTGGCGGCTGGACCCACAGCTTCACTCCGAAATTCTCTTCGTACTTCTTACCCTCTTCATAAAATCGCGATTTGCATCGGCCGTTCATTCTAAATGAAGTCATCGACTGTGAATCATCGCCAAGCTTTCCGATAGACTCAGCCGCTGAACCAGTCCCTGGACACAACAGCCACTGCTTCTCTCTCGGCGGCGTACAGCCGGCTATAAAGAGAAACACCACCTCACAAATCGCCAGTGCTTTAATTGTCCTGCACAAAAATTGTAAGTTCATAAATCGACCTGTAGTATTTCGCCTATCTGCGAAGAAAGCTGTTCAATTTCCTCTTCTTCCAGATGTGGATTGATAACCTCCGCGTAATCGTTCATTCCGACGATTCTCAAACGCCACTTCTCCTGCCCGTCCTCGGTCTTGGTAGAATCATACTTGAGCTTTCGTTTTCGCATTAGAACCAGCATCAACACAAACCTGAAGTTAATCTTTTCCTGCTCAGTCTCCTCAGCTAACCGCTCGAAGAATGCCATCAGCATATCGTCGTCAACGAATATCTGCTTCTTCTGGTCCGGGTCGGGCAGTTTACTCTTCCAGTAGCAGTAAACTTCAGGCTTACTGCTGTTCCAGTAATCGGCGCAGAAATCGCGCCGCTGCAGCCCTTCGTTCGTCTCAACCAATGCGGCGAAGTATTCTTCACCAGGTTCAATTACCTTACCCGTACCGCAGCACTGACCAAGCGGCTTATTTACTTCCCATTCATCCATTCTTTCCACTCTCTACAGTTAGCGTTTATAAGATAACTTAAATTCGGCCGCTTAATAAGTCACGGCTCAACCGAATTCTTTGTTTTTTCCTGTTCTGCCGATAGAGAGACCAGGTTTTTAAGCGCCTGTGGGAAATTCGGCTTCAGCCGCAGGGCCTCTTTATAATGCTCGGCCGCCTCATCAACTCTGCCCTGCATCTGGCAAACCACACCTAAGTAATAATGCACTTCAGGAAATTCCGGCTTTAGCCGCAAGGCTTCATTATAATGCTCGACCGCCTCATCCACCTTGCTCTGTTCCAAAAGAGTCACACCCAGGTTAGCATGCGCTAAAGGATAATCGGGCTTGAACTGAAGCGCATCTCGATAATATTGTGCTGCCTCGCTCAACTTGTTTTGCTGCATAAGCGTTTCGCCCGCGAAATAATACGCCTCGGCAAAATCGGGTTTCAATCGAATAGCTTCCGAAAAACACACCATCGCCTCATCATTAAGCCCTCGTTTACTTTTCAATCGGCCGACCGACTTAAAAAACTCCGGCCCGTAATCGTCCAGCTCCTGGCAGAATGGTCCCGGCAGAGACGATAGCATAATAATTCCCGCAGCCACAATTGTCATTACAATAACATCTCGCCACTGCTTCAAGCGAACTTTTTGAAATATACTAATCAATCCTGCCGCTGCAAGAATAGCATAAATCGGAACCACCGGCACCTTATAACGACTTGAGACAAAAACCAGAATTACAGACAAAGGATACAACACAGTAAAAAGTATCACCGGCGCCGGAATTCGTCTCCAGTTAAAAACTATACCCAATACACTCAGCGGAAAAATTGCCCCGAATGGAAATCCAAATCCGCTCACTTTCCATGTCGTCAAGCTAAGTAATTTCGACCATCTGTCAAATACATGTATACTAATGTTTCTCGGTATTTCCCTTGAACAGAAAAATTCCAGTGTCTTTCGGCCGAGCCCTTTAGCAAAATCAAGCGGCTGATTTGTCGCGTATTCTATCACCTTCTGTTTAAAAAACCTGTCCTGCCCCTCTACCGTTCGCACACCTTGCTGCCATGGAAGTTTAATCAATTCACCCCATTCTTCGCCCGGCCGCAGCATTAGTGTCTCGCAATAATCCGGATTGTTCCCGATGTATAAGTTTATCCCGCCTGAAGTCGGCAGAATCGAAAATTTATCTACGTTGCGCTGTGACGCAATGCTGACCGGAACTGCAATTAGCAGGACTCCTGCGGTTATAGCGCTGAATCTGATTAAAATCGGAGAACTTCGCTGAAGCTTAAATCTCAGCCAGATACACCCGGCAATAAAAAATGGCAGAAACGTCGGACGGGTAATTATGCTCAAAGTGCCGCACAGCCCTAACAAAAACCAATGCCAAACTTTATC
>CAZNXD010000179.1:4052-4272 GCA_964576935.1 uncultured Pirellulales bacterium
CACGACAACCACCGCCCAAAGCGTCGCCCAGCCTGTCGCAAGAAGCTCCGATTCATAAAAGAACATCGGTCCATAAAAAACAGTGACAAGTCCTCCTATAATACCAATCCGTCTGTCAAAAATCCTTTCTCCCAACCTGTAGGTCAGAACGCAGGTCAAACCGCCCAACAGCACCTGAACAACCTTTGCCCAAATGATTGAGTTGCCGCTGAAAAAATAA
>CAZNXD010000180.1:0-4255 GCA_964576935.1 uncultured Pirellulales bacterium
TCGGGGCTAAATATCCCGATCATTGTGACCGGCTAAAATACATCTTCGGAGCACAGAAGAGATTCGGCTGGATGCTCGAAGCCTGGCAAGTGGGTGATATTGAGAAGATAGGCCAAATATTCCGTGAGGACGGAATCGGGCTGAGAGATGATTATAAGATATCAGGGCCGGAACTGGAGACAATGTGCGAGATTGCACGGACAGTTCCGGGAGTATTGGGTGAAAGAATGTTGGGCGGAGGTGATAAGGGAGCGGCAGGGGCAATTGTAAAGGCCGACAGTGTTGATGAGTTGAAAAAGGCGGTTGATGAGAATTATCCCAAGATGCAGCCGGCTTATGCGGATAAATATGCGGTTCATGTATGTAAGTCAGTTGATGGTGTTGCAGTTTTTGAAGGCTTGATTTAGGAATGACTGAAAGTAATACAAGTAAAGGCAGTTTCAACGCGACGGTGGTGAGCAACCGGAAAATACGCACGCGGTTCTATAAGCTGAACCTGCAGTTCGAAGGGGCAGGCGCTGAAGCTTTCGACAAAGCACGGCCTGGGCAGTTTGCACAGATTGATTTATCGCGTACGGCTGTACCTGAACCAGAAAAGATACCTGAGCAATTATCCGACTCGGTTCAGAGAAACATTATTCTTCGACGGCCTTACAGTTTCTGTGATATCACTTCGAAAGAAGGTAAGACTGTTGCCGAAGTTCTTTATTGCGTGGTCGGGCCGGCATCGGTAAGGCTGACGACATTAAAAGAAGGTGATTCGGTCGATGTCATTGGTCCCTTAGGTAACGGTTTTTCCGTGCCCGAAGGTAAAAAAACAGCGATATTGGTAATCGGCGGGATGGGAGCTCCACCGATACAACATTTAGGCAAGATGCTCAGCCTGGAACTTTCGGATATTCAGGCTGTGGCTTTTGTGGGGGCAAAGACAAAGACCGATTTGCCGTTCGAAGGACGCATTGATGATGTTTCGAAGGAAATAGGCTTTCCTATTCGTGCTTTTGCCAAACTCGGAATAGAGTCGCAAATTGCAACGGATGATGGTTCAGTGGGTTTCGGCGGGCCGGTGACGAAGTGTCTGGCAGAATGGCTGGATAAGACCCCCCCGCAGCCGGAAGAGACTATTATATACGCCTGCGGGCCGGAGGCTATGCTGGCCGAAGTTGCTCGAATTGCCAGCGAGAAAAATATCGATTGTCAGGTGAGCATGGAGAGAAGGATGGCCTGCGGGATAGGCGTTTGTCAGAGCTGTACCGTCGAGTGCAAATCAGCTGATTCAAATGAGACAGTTTATAAGCTGTGTTGTAAAGACGGGCCTGTATTCGACGCGAAAGAAGTGGTTTTCGAAATGACAGGAGGTGGTCATAAATTGTGACCACAAGATTAATAAAACTTGAAGTTCCATTTTGGAATCCCAAGTTGACGAAAGAACATATTTGAAGCGGGAAATGAGGTATGTCTAAGAAAAACACCTCGATAGTACCATCCGAGCGAATATACAAAAGCATCGTTCTTATACGAGGACATAAGATTATTATTGACAAGGACTTAGCAGGCCTATATGGGGTTTCAACAAGCAACCTGAATAAAGCTGTTACTCGCAATATCGATAGATTCCCAGAAGATTTTATGTTTCGGTTGACCAAAAAAGAATTCGAAAACTTGAAGTTCCATTTTGGAACATCAAGTTGGGGTGGTACCAGAATGCTCCCGCGGGTCTTCACGGAACAAGGCGTTGCCATGCTCTCCAGCGTTTTACGAAGCAAACGGGCTGTTCAGGTGAATATTGCGATTATGAGAACCTTCGTCAAACTAAGGGAGATACTGACAACAAATACTGTTCTTCGTCGCAAAATTGAATCAATGGAACGGAGATACGAAGAGCAATTCAAACTGATATTCAACGTGCTTTCCGAAATGGTGATGGCTGATTCAAAACCTAAATCTCAAATCGGCTTTCTCACTGAGACAAAAGGAAAAAGTAAAGAGAAAGAAAGTAAAACTAAGAGCAGAAGATAGTTCAGGAGTAAACTTTGGATATTTCGGTTGAGTTTGCTGGGTTGAAGTTAGCGAATCCGGTGTTTTTGGCGTCGGGGACGTGCGGATACGCCGATGAACTGGCTGATTTTATGGATTTGAACCAGCTCGGCGGGTTTATTACCAAAAGCATTACGCTTCGGCCTCGCAAAGGTAATCCCACTCCAAGAATCGTAGAGACCGACGCCGGCATGCTCAATGCAATTGGTCTGGCTAATGTTGGGGTGGATGAATTTATCGCTGAGAAGCTGCCGCTGTTAGAAAAAATCAACGCAGCGGTATTTGTCAACGTAGCGGGCGAAACTATCGAAGAATATGTAGCAGTTGTTGAGAAACTCAACAATGCAAATGCGATATCGGGATTCGAGCTTAATATAAGCTGCCCGAATGTGAAAAAAGGCGGGATTACATTCGGAACCGACCCGAAAGTGGTTTCGGAGATTACGGCAGCGGTGAAAAAGGCAGCGGAGCAAAAAATTCTTATGGTTAAGCTGTCGCCGAATGTTACTGATATAAGTGAGATTGCACTGGCGGCGGTTGAGGCTGGAGCTGATGCGCTTAGCTTAATCAATACGTTGACCGCGATGGTGATAGATATCGAGACAAAGAGGCCTGTACTGGCGAATAAGACCGGCGGGCTGTCGGGGCCTGCTATAAAACCAATCGCTGTGCATATGGTCAACAAGGTGTATAATGAGGTGGCCAAGGACCGCAATATTCCGATTCTGGGCTGCGGCGGTATAAAAAACGCCTCGGATGCGATTGAATTTATCCTCGCAGGGGCAACATCGGTAGCAATCGGGACGTGGAATTTCATCGAGCCGGGATGCTCAACCATGATTATTGACGGAATAAAAAAATACTGCGTGCAAAAAAACATCAACTTTGTCAAAGAGTTGGCAGGGATGATTGAGGCAGGTTAAAAATGGAAACGCTGCAGTTACTCAGGGATTATTTTCCGACGGCGGTCTATACGGGCAAGTGCCTGGTCTTTATCAGCGAAGACTGGCGGGTCGAGCTTACCGAGCATAAGGACAGCGATTTCAGCAAAGGCTCGGAACAGCCTTCGACTATAAGGATTCGAGTCTTCAAGAAAGCTCTGAACGGCGAGTTCGTGCCGGGCCACTATGAGGACTTTCAGCTTGGCTCTTTAGGCGAGCTTGCGGACCAGATTGAAAAATACGTGCAGATGGCGGTTGGTTCGAATCTGCGCGAGAATATCGAGTAGTAAGCCGGCTAACCCCGCACCTACTTTGTTAGTCTTCGGAATTAAAAACGATAGGTGAATCTTTGCCACTTAGAACGATAAAGCGTTGTTCCGGACAGGACAAAGTAGGTGCGGGGCCGTATATTTTATGGGCAAGTTAAAAATTGACCAAACGAATGGCGGGGTTGTTTTTTCTGCAAAGGTTGTACCGGGCAGCAGCAAGACGGCGGTTGCGGGTGTGCTTGACGGGATGTTGAAAGTCAAAGTCGCCGCGGCGCCGGAGAAAGGTAAAGCAAATCAGTGTCTTGTCGAATATCTTGCCGGGCAGCTCGGTGTGAAAAAGAATTGCATAGCTATTGTTTCTGGCAAGACAAGCCCGGTTAAGACTATAGAGATTACGGGAATATCGGCTGAGACAGTTTTACAAACATTTGGTTTGCGGTAAACGGCAGGATTAGATGTCAGACGACATGATAAAAGATGGTCACGGGAGCTTCGAGCATGAGGCGTCGCTCAAGTATATGCTAAAGCTCGCCGGGCCGATGGTGGTGACGAATATTTCGTTCACCGCCATGCAGTTTATCGACCGCTTTATGGTATCGAGGCTGGGTACCGAGCCGCTGGCCGCGATATTACCCGCGGCGATGGTCTCCTTTCTGCCTTCGAGCCTTCTGCTGGGGATAATGACCTGCCTCAATACGTTTGTAAGTCAATCGCTGGGCCGCAAAAAATATAGCGACTGCTCGAATTACTGCTGGCAGGCTATAATCATGGGCCTTTTATACTCTGTCATTTCTCTAATCATTATGTGGCCTGGGGCGGGCTGGATATTTCGAACTATGGGCCAGCCCGAGGAGATAATAGGTCTCGAAGTTATCTATCTGCGCATCATGCTTTACAGCCAGTTCCTGGCGGTGTTCATCTGGTCGAGCAGCCAGTTTTTCATGGGGATACACCGGCCAATAATTACGATGTGGGCGGCCATTGTCGAGCAGATTGTCAATGTGTTCT
>CAZNXD010000181.1:0-4255 GCA_964576935.1 uncultured Pirellulales bacterium
CAGCACCTGACATCTCAATTATCGAGGAGTCGATTCCGCTGCAACTGAGTCTTCCTAATATCATCGCCTTGCTCAGGGTAACTTCCTGACCTCTCGCATGCAGCCGGCCCATAGAAATGTCGCTTGCCTTGGCAACTAAAACCTCAGGCCCTCTTATCACGCTTATCTGTCCGAGCGTTATTGCCTCATTGTTAACCTGGGCCTCTCTCGGCAGATAGATTTGTAGCGATTCCTTATCCTCAGTCGCACCGGTTCCTATCGATGCAAAAAGACTAATCAACAAACATGAAAATACTATGTGGTGTATTTTATATTTCATTGCTTTTACCTGACTATTTCATTAGCTGTTCGCAACATGTCATCACCGGCCCGTATTGCACGGGAGTTGATTTCGTAGGCCCGCTGAGCTGTAATCAAATTCACAAGTTCGCTGACCATCTGAACATTGGATTTCTCCAGGAAGCCCGACTGAATACTACCAAAACCGTTTTCACCCGGTGTTCCTGTAAGCGCTGTTCCGCTGGCCTCGGTCTCAGCCAGAAGATTATCTCCCTCACTGCTCAGCCCTGACGGATTGGAAAACCGGGCCAGTTGAATAGTACCTACCACTGACGTATTACCCGTGGGGTCCGTTACGTTAACACTGCCGTCTTTGCCGATGTCAATCGCCGCCGCATCAGCGGGTATAGTTATCGCCGGCTCAAGCAAAAATCCCGTTGTTGTAACAATGTTGCCGTCAGAGTTTATCTGAAGTGCTCCGTCGCGAGTGTACTGAGTACTTCCGTCGGGCATAGTCACCTGAAAAAAGCCTTCCCCGGCTATTGCGGCATCTAACGGCCTGTTTGTGCTCTGAAGCTCACCCATAGTGAATACTTTAACCGTCGAAGCCACACGAACACCGCTGCCTATCTCAAGTCCGCTCGGAGAAGTCAGTCCTGAAACCACTTCCGTACCGGGCTCTCGCAGCTTCACATAGAGCAAATCCTGGAAGTCAAGCTGACTGCGTTTGAAACCGTTGGTATTGATGTTGGCCAGATTGTTCGCGATAACGTCGACCATTTTCTGCTGAGCGGTCATGCCTGTCGCTGACGTTGAAAATGCTCTTAGCATGATAATTTACTCCTTTAAATTCTATCCTTACCCGGCATTAGCCCATAGCTACGCTCATTAGGCCGTTGCTCGCCTCTTTCTGGGCGGTTACGAATTTCATATTAGCTTCGTATAATCGGCTGACCATAATCATATTGACCAGCTCATCTATAATCCTGACGTTTGAAGATTCCAGATAGCCCTGACGGACAGATACATTGCCGGCTATCTCAGGGTCAATGTCTTCCGGGGCCTTGAAACAATTATCACCGACTGGAACAAGCTCATTTTCGTTATCACCAAAGGCAACCAGTCTGAACTGACCAAGGTTTCTATCTCCTGCCTTGATAGTTCCGTCATTGCCAACATACAACTGCGATAAAGCAACATCTTGTGGAACAGTGATAGGTCCGCCTTGGCCGGCAATTATTCGTCCGTCCGAATCAACTATTTGTCCGTTCTGGTTGATACGGAACATACCGCCTCTTGTATAGACGGGCCCATCGGCCGTCTCGACCACAAAGAAACCCTTACCGCCCAAAGCAAAATCCAGTGTCCTGCCGGTTTCAATCAGGCTCAAACCTTGTGAAAAATCGACTCCCAGGTTCACGTCAACCGAACCAGAGTCGTCTTCGCTCAAAGAATCCTGCTGTTCGGCAAGTGATTTGGCAAATGAGCTGACCAGGCGCTTATAACCTACTGTGCTGACATTCGCCAAATTGTGCGCGATGGCATTGAATTCACTCTCCAGCGCCGTGACACTCGAACTTACCTGACTCGTAATATCTGTCATCTTAACCGCCTCTCACGGCCGTCAGCTCGGCAGAGTTGCGCTGCCGGACTGATGAGTTCCAGGAACTTTTCGCACGAAGGTTCACTGCTGCGGCATTGGTGGCACGAATTAATCCATTTACATCAAAATCGCTTAAACCAGTTAACTCAACAGCTACCGAATAACCTTTTTCTGCCTCACTTGTGTGTCTTACTATTCCGATATCTTCCACTATTCTCTTCGCTTGAACCGGTCGGGTTGCTTTGTCTATCACATCATCATACGCGTCCAAATCAAAGACTACTGCGACCCTCTGTCTTGCTTTCAGTGGCAGGGAAGTCTCAATCAGCAAGCCCGGCCCTGCTAACTCAGTAACAGTAGCCGGTACAAACCTTGGCAATACAGCGCTATCATCAAAAACATCTATATTAGTTCCTGGATACAAGCTTTCCGGCTTTACCTGTCTTTCAAAGGCAAAAGGCGCTATGTAAGCCTTTCTGCGGACCGGAACTCGCAAAAATCGTCTGCGATTGATAAACCGTATATTATCGCTGTGGTTTAGAACCAGCACCTCTCCATCAGAATCGGCAACCGATACATCAAACTCCCACACAGAAGCTCCATAGTAATAACGAACACGCCATCGCTCACCAATACTGCTTTCCACCGCAACAGCGAGCCTAACCGCAAGCTCATCGTCCGTATTTTTTATGACAGTAGCATCAATATCTTCAGAATTGCGGCCGAGACGACGGGTCATGTGAACTCTCTTGCCTAAAGGTATTTCTCTGCTGCTTCGTTCATACGATGTTCTCACAGGTTCTGCTGCCGGCATTAGTTTTTTTTTAAATCCGAGTTTCTCACGAATGTATGACAACTCCCTTCCAAGCTGTTTAGTCTGCTCTGGTGTCATTTTGACAGCGGAGGCAGGGTCGGTGAGCTTGCCGACACCGACATCAAAAGCTCTGCTCATAGTGAATATCGACTCGGCTTTTTTAAGTCCGGCCAATTTGGCTATGCGCAGAAGAACCTGAGACTCACGAGTGCTGAGTCCTTTTCTTTGGGCCTGTTCAAAAAAACTTTCGCCCCCCCGCTTGCCTCTTTGCCCGCTGCGTTTCCAGACAACCACGATTAGTGTAATTATCGTCGCCAATACAATTACACCAAAAATCGCAATGAACCAGGGGCCGGCAGTGCTGCCCGATTCAAAACGACCGGCGGCTCGAAAACGCTCCACCGGTGTCAAACCAAGCATTACATGCTCAAAAAATATTAAACTTGCCGTAAACATATCACGTTACGTTATTGGTTTTGATTATCTGATTAGGTTCGAAAGCTCGCGAAGGATATCGTTTGCAACTGTAATGGTTCTTGCATTGGCCTGGAAGCCACTCTGAGCCTGAATCATATTCACAAACTCACTGGCTACATCGGCGTTGGATTTCTCAAGAGCTCCTCCATGAATTGAACCGGCACCACCAATGAGACCTTGCGTCGCCACTGCTTCACCCGAGTTTGCAGAAGGAGTAAAGTAGCTGCCGCCAACACTCTCGAGACCGGAAGCATTCTGGAACAGGGCTATTTGAAGAGTAGCCAAATTCTTTTTGATACCGTTTGAAAATGCACCAATGAGCGTACCTTCGTTATTAACCGATACCGAGGCAAGTTTGCCTGACTCATAGCCATCCTGTTCTTTTGCCACAGCTGTTGAATTGCCCGAAAACTGTGTCAAACCGTCCCATTTACCCTCGGTACCCATGGAAATATTGATTGCCTGCTCGGTCGCCGGGTCGAAACCCCAGGTCATTCTGAATTCAGGCGTTCCGGTGACGCCGCCATAAGCTCCGGTGGTGTCAAATGATATTCCGTTTATTCTGCGCTCATCCATATCTATGTTGTAAACATTACCTGATACCGCATTTAATATAAGATCCCACTCATTGACCGTGTCCGTACGGACAAATGAACCGCTCAAAGAATGTTTGCCTCCCAGAGAATCGAAAACCGTGATATTTACATTCTTAACTTCCTCGCCGCCGGCGGCAAGAACCTCGAAGTATGCAGGGGTTTCTAATACTGAATCGCCTGTACCGTCGTCAGCATAAGACAACGAAACGTCGGTAAAGCTGTAGCCGGTATTGTCATCAGTTACTCTGATTTGACCATTAACGAGCGCTGCCGTTGCGCCTGTCGTCGAAGCACCAAAACAGTTTACGCCGTTCAATTCGTCAATCAAGTTCTGCATTGTTGTTGTTCCGTCAATAGCGAAATTGTCCGTGAACATCGCACCGCCTTCGGGCAGATAACCTGTGATAGTAATTGTACCTCCGTTGAAAGTCGTCGAACTGAACTGGACAAGCTGGTCTATTTCATCCGTACCTGTCGCCAGCGTTC
>CAZNXD010000182.1:0-4229 GCA_964576935.1 uncultured Pirellulales bacterium
TATAAAGGAAATAAAATATCTCTTCCGCGCTTGGCACCATAATATCCGACAGCGGAACCCAGTCTTTAAGAATTGCCTTCCAGTTTACCTGGCCTGCAGGACTGTTTACATCAGGAAGTGAAAGGTCCAGCGCAGTCATTGTATTCAACTCTTTGGTTTTCTTGAGGATTTTTGTTAACTCAGCACCTGTGTTTTCATAAAGCTTTCTCATCCAGGGCGGATAACCAAAAAGCATCAACTTAGAGCGCTCCACAAGGTCAAAGTCCATGTCATCATAGCCGAACGTATCGTTTGCTCCGCAATGATGCAGATAAAAACGGTCGATGCCGGGTATGCATATCGCAATAGTATATGACGTTGATTCACCATCGACCATATGAATACCTTTAAAATGGCCTTCATGCTCTTCATACCAGTTGAGTATCTCTTTGCCGAAGTCGTCGTCGCCGATTTTGCCGATTAATTCAGTTTTTACACCGAGCCGACGGATTGAAACACCAGCATTTGTAACCGGTCCCCCTCCCACGACAACACATTGGCCCATATTAATCATCTTGCCCGGCACAAGGACATCGGTCATCTTGTCAACTTTACCATCAATGGTAAATGCCGGTATCAGGTCAAGACAGGTATGACCTGCAGCTACAATTTCAAGGTCTTTCTTGTCCGCCACATCAAGCTCCTTACTAAACAACGCTTTATCAAATTTAAGAACCGTGCATGATAACTTATAGCACCGGTCTGTCAAGCTAAAACAACGGGCAAGCAACAGTGTTGTATACTTTAATACAGCCCCGCCATTGGCACCATATAAGACGATACATTATGTCATAAATGCTGCCCTGTCAAATCACTTCGAGTCTGGGTTATACTCAAACCAGTCGAAATCGGCTGGGCTCGTGCACTTCTGGCCGTTGCCTGTTGCATACATTGCAAAATACACACCGGTAAAACACATGCCGCGGTCAAAACCGATGTTCTCAACGGACAGATTCTTCGTCAGGCCTGAACCTAATACCTTTCGGTCTCCTGCGGATGACTGGAAGGATAATTCATAAGACAATGGAGAGGCTTTGACTAACAAAATAACGGGGCCGGGCTCAACATCAGCATATTTAACCGGCTCGATTGTCTCATTCCTGACGACTTTTCTAAGGAAGGCCTGACGTTTATCTTCCCGCAGAGTGATACCGATTTCATAATGAAATCCGTCAAATGTCCGAAGGGCAAGGCCGGCCTCTTCATTTTCATTCTTAGGTTCAAACTCAAGAAGGGTTGAAACTTCGCAATTCAAATCAGTTTGTCGGCGGCCGACGAATGCCGACGAATCCTGGTCGTTAAGTGTTATAGCCGAACCATTGAGACGCAGGTATCCAGGTCGCGCTGTAAGAGAGTAGTCAGCTTCATAAGGATTTCGCAGAAAGTTCCACTGCATAGCAAGTTTGTCACTGTCAAAATTATCTCTGGCAGGTGGTTTTTCGAATGGATGTTGTGGCAGTTTTGGTGCCGAAGGCATTGTCAAACTGATTTTGCCGTTTTCGTTGACAACAGGCCAGCCTTCCCTTGACCATTTTACCGGAGCAAGAAATGTTTCTCGGCCGATATGATGATAATTACCGCCCTGCGGCCTGATTGCCAAACACACCAGCCACCAGCCGTCCGGAGTCTCAACCATATCTGCATGACCGACGGCTCGGATTGGGTTGCCATCGAGACCTTTGTGTGTAAGTATAGGATTGTTGGGATTCGATTCGAACGGTCCCCAGGGGGAATTGCTGCGGGCGACGGTGACCATATGGCCGTAGCTTGTTCCGCCCTCTGAAATCATCAGGTAATATTTGCCGCTTATCTTGTATAAATGCGGTCCTTCCGGCCAAATGCCGCCGGTACCTTCCCATATCTTCTTCAGAGGCCCTTCCAGCTTGCCTGTTTTGATATTGAGGACTCTTTGAGCGGTATGACCGTGGCGTCCGCCTTCCTGACGTGTGTAATAAACCTTCCCATCATCATCGAAGAACAATGAAGGGTCAATACCCCCCTCATCATTCATCCAAACAGGTTCTGACCAGGGACCGGCTGGGTCTTTAGAGGTTACATAAAAATTCCCGCCGCAATCTACAGCGGTCGTTATCATATAAAAGATTCCGTTGTGATAACGAATAGTCGGAGCATAAATTCCGCCCGAAGACCGCACTTTATCGAGATTCAATTGGCTTTTGCGCGTCAGGCAGTGACCGATTTGCCGCCAGTTTACGAGGTCTTTGCTGTGAAAAACAGGAACGCCCGGGAAGTATTCAAACGAGCTGTGAACGGTATAGTAGTCATCGCCGACGCGGCAAATACTCGGGTCGGGGTAACTGCCCGGTATAATTGGATTGTCGAAAGTCTTACTCTGATTAGCTGAACAACCAGTTACCAAAGCCAGGCACAACGGTAACAGCAAAATATTGCTTATAGTATTCATAATCTTATCGTCCTCCGGATAAAGGAAGAAAAAAGCTCTACCGTTTTCAACAAATTAAAAACAGCTTTTTTAAAAAAATCCCTATTTACTGCGCTTGGCTTATTTGTCGCGTTGTACGACATTGATTACTGCGTCAAAAGCCGGCTTGGGTTTATAATTCCGGTCAAACAGCAGAGGATAATCCGTGGATCCTCTGACAGGCCAGTTATTGCGCCAGGAGCTGCCGTCGTAAACACCCCAGAATGTTATGCGGCTGACTTTATCCGCGTGCTTGTGAAAAATCGAGAACAGCTCCGCGTAACGCTTTGCAAGCTTTTGCTGAATTTCGTCAGGCAGGCCGTCAGGATAAAGATTGTAATTTTTCCGCATTTCTCGCATTGCGGTAATATCAGCTCCTGTGTTCCCAAAAAGATCCGGTAAAACTGAAATATCCAGCTCAGTAACCATCACCTTCATACCCAGCTCTGAGTAAAAGGCAATGGCTGCTTCAAGCTCTTCGTTTGACGGGTAGTTAAAGCCCCAGTGGCCCTGCATTCCAATTCCATCGATACGCAGACCCTTCGATTGCAGGTTCTTCACAAGACGAGCAACACCGTCGAACTTGCTCGCTTTCCACATATCGAAGTCGTTGTAATATAGCTCAGCGTCAGGATCGGCTTCGTGAGCATACTCGAAGGCCTTTTCGATGTAGTCTTCGCCGATGATTCGATACCACTTAGTCTTTTGCAGATTACCTTCTGCGTCAAGGGCCTCATTAACAACATCCCAGCCGTGGACCTTGCCTTTGTATCGTCCGGCAACAGTAAAAATATGCTCCTTCATGCGTTTGAGTAGTACCTCACGGCTCGTATCGTTGCCGTCCGAATTTTGAAAGACCCACCTTGGCGTCTGGTGATGCCAGACAAGAGTATGTCCGACAACAAATATATCGTTCTTTTTGCCAAGAGCCACTAACGCGTCAGGCACTTCAAAGCTATACGCACCCGGTGCAGGGTGCACATATTGCCATTTGAGGACATTCTCAGGGGTGACGGTGCTGAAGTGCCTGGTGATTATCTCAGTCTCTTCTTTCGGCACCTGGCCGAAAATTTGCTTTGCGTTCAAGGCTCCGCCGATAAGGAAATCCTTAGCAAAAACCTCTCTTAACACAGGTTCACTGCTGCTGCAACCAGCTCCAAAAGCTATAGTCAGTAAAAAAAACTGACAGAGAATCGTATTTAGAATTATTTTACATAGCCTCATGCTTGCGATTCCTCAGTAGCAGGTGAATCAAGCTCGGCTTGCTTTCTACGCTCAATCAGCTCAGTCTCGACCTGGTGCATCCTCTTTTTATTCAACGGATAAAAGAACATTAATCCCATGCCAATGAAGGCAAAAATAGCGGGGTAAACAGTCATAACCATACGTATGCCGAGCAGTCCTTGTTCTGTCTGCTCTACGTTGGGCTGATAACCATAAGCTGCCAGTATCCATGCATTAGCTGTAGCCCCCAGTGCGATACCAAGCTTAAGTGCAAACAGCGAGGCACTCATCACAAGCCCGGTAGCACGACGTCCCTTCTTCCATTCTGAATAATCGGCTGTATCGGTATAGATTGCCCACTGCAGTACAGACACGGGCCCAACCGCAAACGATGTAATAATGTTCAGAATAAATATAAGAGCGATATCTTGTCGGCCTACGAAAATGATGAGTCCTGCAGTTATACCCGCTATACCCAAAGAGACTGCATAAGTTATTGATTTGCCGAAGGCTTTACTAATAC
>CAZNXD010000183.1:0-4176 GCA_964576935.1 uncultured Pirellulales bacterium
GCAATGGCCTCGCTGCTGCTAATAACAAACTGCATGTCAGGTTCCCTGTTTGCAGTAAGTGGTGTTGGAACGCAAACAAGAATTGCATCAGCCTTTTTCATCATAGCCATATTTGAAGTGGCTTTGAAAAGGCCGGAATCAACGAGTTTCTTGACCTGTCGATGTGGTATATGTTTGATTATGCTTCGCCCGGAGTTAAGGGTATTAATCTTACGCTCATCGATATCGAAGCCTATTACCTTGAGGCCTGATGAGGCGAATTCCCTTACCAGGGGCAGCCCCACATAACCCAATCCGAGCACACCAACAATCGCCTTTTTGGTTTTAATCTTTTCTCCAAGTTTTGTTCTTACTGTCACGTTCCTGCTCCGGCTCGGCATAATATTTGTTCCTGGTCTGGGCGCACGGTGCTCAAGGCTGGTAGCTTACAGGCTCCGGGTCGAAAAGTCAAAATAAATGAATTCTGTTGCAGTTGTTTTCGGTTGACGATTATGTCGCAACAAATTATGATAAAGCCCTGTTATTCAGTGGAGCTGACGTCATATCATGCCGAGAGGTTGTGTAATTGAAAGCAATAGTTAGAAACAAGACGGTAAACAAATCATCTTTCAACATTCTGTTTACCTGTATTGGCAGGCGTGTTTCCTTACTGAACTGCTTCCGAGATGCAGCTCGACAGCTAAAAATCGGAGCTGCTATGCTCGGCACAGATAGGACAGACCTAAGTTCTGCCTTGCGCATCTGCGATGAAGGTTGCGTGGTCAAGCCGGTAACTCACCGAGACTATATCGGGCAATTGCTCTCTGTTGTCAGGGCAAAAAAAGTCAAGCTGCTTGTGCCGACGGTCGACCTTGATTTGAAGATTCTGGCGCACAACAAATCGAAATTTAATGAACTGGGTTGTTGTGTTCTGGTCTCGGATGAAAGGGTAGTTGATATTTGTCAGGACAAAAGAAAGACCTATCGCTTCCTTGTAAAAAACGGTTTTGATACCCCGGCTACTATGAGCGTTGCTGCTGCCTTGGCTAAGAAGAAATTCGCATCGCCCATGTTCATAAAACCCTGGGACGGATACGCCAGCCGTGGAAATGCGGTGGTAAATAACAGGGCTGAATTACGGTTTTATGCAAAAAAAGTTCCCAACCCTATCTGCCAGGAGTTTGTTCAGGGCACCGAGCATACTTGCGACGTATTTGTCGATTTTGATATGAAGGTTCGCTGTGTTGTACCCAGAAAGCGAATCGAGGTCAGGGCAGGGGAGGTCAGCAAGGGCCGGACAGTAAGGAATACTAAGATTATGTACCGGACTGCTCAATTGGTTGAAAGGCTTGGTGCCGGGCCCGGAGTAATAACTATCCAGCTGTTTCTGAATAAAAATGGAACAGTCAGATTTATTGAGGTAAATCCCCGATTCGGCGGGGGAGTACCTTTGTCAATCAGAGCGGGCGCCAACTTTCCCAAATGGATAATTCAGCAACTGCTCGGTAAGAATCCCAGAATCATATTTGATGGCTTCAAAGACGGGCTGACTATGTTGCGTTATGACGCGGAAGTATGGATGCCGGCATCACGTTAATTTAAGTTTGACACAATGCTCGAAGATATAATTGGACCATCTCGCCCCATCACATGGGTGTTTAAGTTCTGGCCCATAGTAGCAACATCATTTCTGGCTGCTCTGGCTGCGACGTCGTTCTGTAAGAAAATCGCTATAAGATATGGCATTGTCGATAAGCCTGACGATTCGGTCAAAATCCATAAGCAGCCTATCGCTTACCTTGGCGGCCTGGGTATGTTCGTGGGCCTGACCGTCGGTGTTTTAACAAGCGTTGCCTTACTGAGACACGAGCAGGCTTTTGGTTCTATCCTGAAATTCCTTTTCGGAATATTGGCCGGCGGTGTTGTAGCCTGTTTCGTTGGGCTGACAGATGATATATTTAATATTAAGCCTTTGCATAAGATTTTTGGCCAAGTATGTGCGGCTGTTATCTTGCTTCTGGTAGGGATTGTGCCCAATTTGCGTCAGATGGCCGCGTTTATTCACGTTCCTTTGAGCGACACTTTTGGAGAAGTGCTGCAGGGATTTATTGTTATCATGTTCGTGCTTGGTGCGACCAATTCGCTTAATTTACTGGATGGGCTTGACGGTCTTTGTGCCGGAGTTACTGCAATTATAACAATCGCGATGCTGTTGCTTTCGATTCACCTGGCTACCTGGGGTTTTAGCGAGGTTGGCGACCCTGTCAGACTTACTATCTGTCTGAGCCTTGTGGGAGGAGTGTGCGGTTTTCTGCCTTTTAATCGTCATCCTGCGAAGATATTCATGGGTGATGCCGGCAGCATGTTACTTGGTTTTAATGTTGCAGCCCTGATGATGCTATTTGCTGAAAGTATTCCGAGATGGTGGTTGGCTGCCATTGTTGTATTCGGACTGCCCATACTCGACACCGCAACGGCTTTAGTAAGGCGGCTTCTCAATAAGAGACCGCTGTTTGTTTCAGACCGCGGCCATATCTACGACCAGATGATTGACAGAGGAATACCGTTAAAAAAAACCGTGATGATTAGTTATGCCCTGAGCGCTTTTTATGCTATCTTTGGTATAACCATGGCTGTCAACACATCTATTCGCACAATCCATGCGATTTTTCTATACGCAGCTTTATTTATCGCCTCAGGCTTATTTATCTGGAAGAAGGGTTATCTTAAAATGGAAGGTCTTCGCGGGAAGATTCCCGACAAGAAGTGACCGCATCTGGTTATTTAAGCTGTTCAATGTCTCCCAGCCATGCATCCAGGAGTTTTAGTTCCTCTGCTTTGACCAGCGACATGCTGACCAGTTTATCGTAGCAAATTCTCAAATTGTCGCCGATTCTTTCGGTTCCGCTTTGCAGCGGTAATTGTTCCAATGTTTCGCAGATTATTGTGTTGTTCAAATAGCCAGGTATCTCGTCCTCGAAGTCACGCATCAGGTTATGGACATTTCGCTCCTGCCGCATCGTTGCCGGGCCGAATAGTACTGACCAGCCGTTAGCCCATGCGATGCGCTGAGCTATAAAGCTTCGCCAGATATCCGTCATTCGAAAAGAGCAATACGCCGGAAGATACATCAGCTTGAACGCGTCCGGCCACCATGTAGTATTCTGGCTGTTAAACGGACACCAGCTACCCTGGGCCAGAGCTATCTTTCGGTCTTGCCTGAAGCTCTGCGGCAGTGGAAGTGTCAGGCGATACACTGCGTCAACATCGGGATTGTCATCGGCAAGATTTTGCTGAATCGGGCAATCTGCTTTTGCTTCACTAAGTGACTCGTATGCCGGGACCTGTTTTGAGAGATGCTCAAGCGGAAAGCCTCTCGGCCAGATGTTCGCTTCACTAAAGTAGCCATACACATTAACCCAATTGCTGTTTTGAAGCCTGGGGCATTTGCAAACGCGCTGACGTTCCTGCCAGAAGCCGTCCTTAGGTATGTTATCATCGTCAGTTTCGACAATGGTTGAAGCCCCGTCGGCCATAGCCAGTAAATAGCCGATGTTCTTGCGTGCGTAATGCCTGGTCGGGCAAATGCGGGCAAATTCCAAATCCATCTGGCGCTGTCTGTCGAGGCCGTAGAAATCGCAGCCGTCAAGCTGAAAATCTTTTGGACTGGCCTCGTCTCCTATCAGAACAAACTTATAGCTGTTCTCCAGGCATCCCCCGGCCAGTTTGCTCAGTACCTCGTTGGGTCCTGCTATGGAAGTAACTACTAAGTATTTTTTATCGCCCATGGCTTTGTTTTCGTCATATTTGGAATCAAAGTTTACCTGTAAGGCGCTTTGAAAATAGCCCGAACAAATTTTTGAACGAATCCAGCAGCACGCCCGTATTAACATTATTACTCGGACTACGGTAATGTATCGGCACTTCGATAATCCGCATTTTTCTGCAGTGTGTCTTTATCTCCGTCTGAAAAAAATGTCCCCGCGAGCTAATGCCTTTGTCCAATACCTTCTGCAGCGCGTCCCTGGTGAACATCTCAAACCCGCTGGTCATATCTTTGAGTTTTGTCCCTAAAAGAATATTCGTCAGGATGCTGCCTCCCCGGCTTATAAATCTGCGGCTGAGCGGACTATCTGTGAATCGACCGCCCTGGCAGAATCTGCTGCCGAAAACACAGTCATATCCTTCGCTCATCTT
>CAZNXD010000184.1:0-4145 GCA_964576935.1 uncultured Pirellulales bacterium
GAGCCAGCCGGCGAAGTAAACTTTGCGGTCTTCAAGATTGTCGCCTAAGACATTCCGGCCATCGAAACCGGCAGCATCGACCTCGAAACCGAGCAAGCCAAGTAGTGTAGGGGTCAGGTCAATGGAGCTTACCGGTTGATTTACTAATGTCCCCGGCTGGATGAGAGCCGGCGCGCGGATTACAAGCGGGACCCTGAGAGTTTCTTCAAAAGCTATGCGTTCGTGGCCGAATTGGCCGTGTTCACCAAAGGCCTCGGCATGGTCACTGACGACACACAGAATGGTTTTGTCGGTCAGATTAAGTTTGGCAAGTTCAATATCTAAAGCGGCAATGAAGCTATCGGTATAATTTATGGTCTGTAAATAACGCTTGAAGAGATCTTTTTCAGGTTCGGCAAACCAGGCGGGAACCTCATAAGGGTCATGAGTGACTGAACACATCACAGTTACCAGAAAAGGTCCGGGCTGAGCCTGTATCCACTCTGTGATGGGTTTTAGCATGGCGAATTCGTCGCAGGCGAGGTAACCAACAAAGGCGTTAGGGTCGTTTAAGTCGTCTCGTGCCCAAAACTTGTCAAAGCCGAGGTTGTGCGCCAAGCCCGGCCGGCATTCGAAATTACCTTTAGCTGATTGGAAAAATGCTGTTCGATAGCCTAAGCTTTGCTTTAAGATTGTAGCCAGAGAGGCATAAGGTTTCTCAACTGGCACAGCTTCGGCGATATCCTGGGAGATGGAGGGGGTCAATCCTGTCAGGAGGCCGAATAGAGCCTTGGTAGTATGACTAAGAACACAGCGAGCGTTGGAAAACTGAACGCCCTGTTCCGCCAGGCCGGCTAAAAAAGGGGTGAGATTTTCTTCTTTGTCGGCCAGCGATGTAAGTTGGTATTGAATTCCTTCGAGAACGACGATGACGATGTTGTAATCGGATTTTTGAGCGGGCGCGATGCTGATTTGGTCGAATGAAGGAATCGTTCTGGTTGGTTTATGAATTTTAGCTCGTTTGAGACGCCTGGCCCCGAGCAGGCTGGTCACGGCTCTTAGTTGACAGTTGTTCCTGAGGTCAGTCGCGGTAGAGCCGCTGGATTTACCCAGGCCGGTCAGCGCATATGTCAAAGCAGCGATGACTACTAAAGCAAGGCTTATGCGGATTCTACGTGCGAAGCGTTTGCGGTTGTAATTTGCCGTCCGGGGCTTTGCCATGACATAAAAGAAGAATGCCAGCAAAACAGCAGCCGGTGCAAAAAGTATAACAGTTGCCATGGGCATTGCCTTGAAGTTGCCGCCGATAATGCTGAATCCGTTAACCGGGTCACGGAACAAGGGGATTAGATTGCCCGGCAGCAGTTGATGTCCGTTTCTTAGCAGCCATCCGGAACTCATCACAGACCATGCGCATATCAGCGCTGCGGCAAAGGTTATAAGGCGAATCACAGCTTTTTTAGGCCAGCGGGAGCATATTATTGCAAATATAGCTTCAATCCCGAGCAGCACGACTAAATCGGCGGGAACCCACCTGTAGAATTGGCCCAGCAGACCGAGGCGGTGCGCCCAGTAAAGTTTATAAGAGAGGTTATAAATCAAAGCGGCCAGAAGGATAACGCTGTAGGGCCGAGATACTATCTGTCTGCGCAGCCTGAGCAAAGGCTTCTCGGCTGCCGGACTTCTTGGAATTTGTTGACTGTTATCCTGCATTTAGACAGGATACTAAAAGTTGTTTGTTCTGGCAAGGTTGCTCGCGGACAACATTGAATCAGATTTTGAGTGATGCAAGGACATCCTGCAGGTCCAGTTGGGCATAGCAGATGGATGTATCAGCTGCGCCGTAGTAGATTTTTAGTTTATCCTGCTCACATAAAAGCCCGCATGTAAAGACTACATTTCCAAAGAAGCCGCTGCATTCGTAGTCTTGGACCGGTTCAAAAATGGGTTCGGCACTCCTTGCCAATACGTTCCAGGGCTTATCGATATCGAGCAATGCTGCGCCGAGACAATATCTTTGATTGTTATCTACGCCGTGATAGATTTCGAGCCAGCCTTCTTCAACTCTGACAGGCACCGCGCCTGCGCCGATTTTATTACGGTCCCATCCTTTTGTTGAAGGCCCCATTAGATACCTGTGGTTTCCCCAGCAGATAAGGTCGTTTGATTCGGCTATCCACATATCGTTTTTCCGAAACAGCCCCGAAGCCGGCCGATGGATTGCATAGAATTTGCCGTTGACCTTCTCCGGGAAAATTACAACGTCTTTATTGTCAGGACAAAAGATGATGCCGCGGCGCTGGAAGTTTACAAAATCGCTCGTCGAAGCAAGCGCAGTTGCAACACCCGCCGGTGATACCGCGACGTAGTTAATGTAGTAAGTTCCGTTGATGAGACTTATCCTGGCGTCTTCGAGACCGAAGGTTTCATACTCTCTCTGAGCGGCAAGGCCCGGCGTCTCTTCTATTTCAAAGTTAATACCGTCGGCGCTGCGGGCAACTCTGAGGTGCGATATGCTGGTCAGATATGTTTCGTTTCCTGTTACAATCAGGCGCGGGTCGGAGAAATCATTGGCCGGTTCTTGCTTATCGAATTCTTTGAGAACTATCTGCTTTTTCTCGACATCGTAAATCGGCGCATATGCAATGTCCGGGTGGGCAGAGACAGGCCTTTCGGCAACTCTCAGCAACAGGATTACTTGTTCATCGAATCGGATTGCAGCAGCATTAAAGGCTCCTATCACTTCGAAGTCGTCTCGACAAGGCTTAATATCCTGAGGCGTGATGATGGGATTTTGCGGCGAACGGAATACAGGCATAAAAGTCTCCCGTAAATCGAGTCGGTATTAAAATATACGATTGTTGCAAATATAGTTATTAAGCAGGGCCCATGCAAGAGTATCTTTTTCAGCGGCTCCTGCGGGCGCAGGTTGAGTGAAATCGTTCTTGTGCTCAAGGCGATGTTTGATTAATCTAAAGGGCGGTTAAACCGGAGAGATTCGATATGGCTGATAGTGTTGCAGTGATAATTTGTGCGGCGGGGGCGAGCGCAAGGTTCGGCGGCAGTCGCAAAAAGCCGTTCGTGGACGTAGCAGGCCGGGCCGCGTTTGTCAGGAGCATAGAGTTTTTCGCCGACCGCGACGACGTTAAACAGATACTGCTGGCTATCAATCCCGAGGACGAAGAAATTGTCGAGGTCAAGTGGGGCGCGAATCTCAAATTCTTCGGCGTTAAGACCTACTTCGGAGGCGAAGAACGCTTCGAGACCGTTCAAAAAGGGCTGGAATTGATAAAGGATGATATTGACCTTGTTGCTGTTCACGATGCGGTCAGGTGTTGCCTTAAAAACCGATGGATTGATGATTGTTTTACCGCAGCCGTAAAAACTGGTGCGGCTATCTTGGCTGCTCCGGTAGTTGCTACAATAAAAGATGCCAAAGACAGTCTGATTCAAAAAACCGTTGACCGAACAAATCTTTACGAGGCCCAGACACCGCAGGTCTTCAAAACCGAGCTTCTTAAAAAGGCGTATGCTAATCTGGACTCACTCGACAAGGCTGCGATTAGCGACGATGCACAGCTCGTTGAGGCCTTGGGCGAAAAGGTCGCCATTGTCGAAACCGACTCATCGAACATCAAAATCACCACCCCCAGCGACTTGGCAATAGCCGAGGCGATTATCAAATCACGGCCGAAACAGAAAAAGGAAGATTACATCGGCCCATACGGCGAAGCCCAGTGGTAGTTAGGCAATAATTCTTTTTAACCTGGCCCATCTTTTGCCTATCCTGAATCGCTGATTTTCGCAGATTTTTAAAAGCCAAAAATTGGGTTTGATTGGGTTTGTTTTTGGCTTTCCACAAAATCGTAGATTCTCATAATACTTTGTCAAAGAGCGAGTTATGTCCATTCTAGTTTTATAAATTGGCTTTGTTTTTTCAAATAAGGTGTAATCGGACACCTGGTTTTTTCCAAAAAAGTAATGGCAACCCGCGGCACAGGTCCGCGGGCTAATCGCCCTCGCCGCAAGCAGCGAGGCTAAACGATTTGGAATGCAGCGGTCGCTGTGGAGATTTTTCCCGGTCATTTCTGGGTTGCCTATGTTAACTAATCTGTAAACTACCCCGGTATTATACCATATTTTGAACAAAAATCAAGCATAAAATG
>CAZNXD010000185.1:0-4134 GCA_964576935.1 uncultured Pirellulales bacterium
TTACCTTAGCCGGGCACTACATTAGTTGCACACGGCCCCTTTTTGCCTTGCCCAATCTCAAACTCAACGGTCTGGTCTTCGTCGAGCGACGCATAACCTTCCGTCTTAATCTCTGAGTGGTGGACAAACAGGTCATCACCGCCGCCGTCCGGAGTGATAAACCCAAAACCCTTGCTACCATTGAACCATTTTACTTTACCTGTACTCACTGAAACTGCTCCTTTGGCCTAAACACAGGCCGCATAAAATAATACCTCTAATTCTTAATTTCATTTGGGAGGTACTCTCGAGAGGTGCAAGAATAAAACCCACAAACCATTATTAGACCATATCGGCTAATCCGATTCAACAAATATAAAATTATATTTTTATTTTTGGCCTTTCTCCCGCCCTCTATTGCCTCCCCGGCACCTATAAAGCCCCTTTTTACGCCCAAATCAATAAAAAGGGCGTCTTTTTACCCGCCTGTGGCGTGGTTTACCCGCCGCTACATTCGATATTCAACAGCCCACTCCCTACGCCCTTTGCCCTGTTTTTAACTTGTTTTTCACCAGAATCGAGCATCAAGTATCCAGCATCCGGTATCTAGCATCGAGCATCGAGCATCCAGCATCTGGAATCCAGTATCGAGTTTTACTTTGGCACAAGTTGTGAAGCAGCGGTGGACAAGCCCAACGAGCTTGAACAAGTTTACTTGTGGAAAGCTCTTGAGGTGCAGAACACCAAGGCCGTCGAAGACGACCGCGTCAAAGCTTCTTCGTGTTCTTCGTGTCTTCGTGGTAAATAAAAATCCGCGGTCTCTGCGCAATCTGCGAAATCTGTGGCTAAAACAATAAAAATCCCATCGCGAAGCGATACCACAATTCTTGTCCGCCATAGCCCCGAGCGACGGTGGATTGCATTCTTGTCGCGGCGTAGTTGTCGCATAACGAAGCCGGATTGCATTTTAATTTTTAATTTCTTAAAAGCATCCATCAGCCGCAAGGCTGATTCCACAATTTTACACTTTGGACTTTAACTTTTTACTTTTTCAGCCGGCACTGCCCGTCTCAACTCACGAGATACGAGGACCGAGCCCCGAGCGACGGTCGTTACACTAAGCCATGGTCGAGCATAGCGTCGGCGATTTTAACAAAGCCGGCGATATTCGCACCCATCACAAGGTTGCCCGGCTGGCCGTATTCGGCGGCAGCGTCATAGGACTGCTTGTGAATGGATATCATAATATTGTGCAGCCGTTCGTCCACTTCTTCGCTTGTCCAGCTCAGCCGCATCGAGTTCTGTGACATCTCGAGTCCTGACACGGCCACTCCGCCCGCGTTTGCCGCCTTGCCCGGCCCGTAGAGAATCTTATTCTCGAGGTACAAATCAATCGCTTCGGGCGTGCTGGGCATATTAGCGCCTTCGGAGACCAGGCCGCAGCCGTTCTTGAGCAACGTCTTTGCGTCTTCCGCGTTGATTTCATTTTGCGTAGCGCTCGGAAATGCACAATCGCATTTGATATCCCAAGGCCGTTTACCTTCGCGGTACTCGGCACCGAACTTATCGGCGTATTCTTTAATCCTGCCGCGTCGAACGTTCTTGAGTTCCATAACGAATGCCAGCTTCTTCTCATCAATCCCGTCCTTATCATATACCGTCCCGTTCGAGTCGGACAAGCTGACGGGCTTTGCGCCTAACTGATTGAGTTTTTCAACTGTGTACTGGGCAACGTTGCCCGACCCGGATACGGTACAGACCTTGCCTTTGAGGTTCTCGCCTTTGCTCTTTATCATTTCATCGGCGAAATAGACAGCTCCGTAGCCGGTAGCTTCAGGCCTGATTAATGAGCCGCCCCAGTTCAGTGCCTTTCCGGTCAGCACGCCGACGAACTCATTTCGGATTCTTTTATATTGACCGAACATATAGCCGATTTCTCGTCCGCCGACCCCGATATCCCCAGCCGGAACATCTGTATCGGCACCGATATATTTGCACAGTTCCGTCATAAAGCTCTGGCAGAACCGCATGACCTCATTATCGCTTTTCCCTTTAGGGTCAAAGTCCGAACCGCCCTTACCTGCACCCATCGGCAGGGTAGTGAGCGAATTTTTGAAAATTTGCTCGAACGCCAGGAACTTGAGGATACTGGCATTGACCGTGGGGTGAAATCTTAAGCCACCCTTATACGGGCCGAGTGCGCTGCTGAATTCAAACCTGAATCCCCGGTTAACCTGAATATTATTTCTGTCATCGAACCAGGGAACGCGGAATATGATTTGGCGTTCGGGCTCGACGAGGCGTTCGAGGATTTTGGCTTCGACGTATTCCGGATGGCGGTCGAGGATTGGGCCAAGACAGTCCAGGACTTCTTTTACGGCCTGGAGAAATTCGGGCTCGTTGGGGTTTCGCTGGGCAACCTGTTCGTATACGCTTTGAATATGCCTGTTCTGAGTCACTTGTGTATCTCCCATAAAAAATGTGAAAAAACCTGCTTTTCGAATAGCTCAAAATAAGTTATACTAATATACTATTGAGCATTAGCGATAGGATAGTATCATATATTCTTAACATAGCAATGGTATAAATGGTTATAAGAGGTATAAGGAACACTTATAATGCATGTCGAAGCCCTTAAAGTTTTCTGCGATTTGGCAGAGCTTAAAAGCTTCTCGAAGACGGCTGAGAAGCACCAGGTCAGCCAATCGGCTATATCGCAACAGCTGGCGCAGATGGAATTATTGCATAATTGCCAGTTGGTAAATAGAAAAAAAAGGCCGCTCGAACTTACGGCTCCGGGGAGACTTTTG
The DNA here is from genome assembly GCA_964576935.1 of uncultured Pirellulales bacterium. Lineage (GTDB taxonomy): Bacteria > Planctomycetota > Phycisphaerae > Sedimentisphaerales > Anaerobacaceae > CAYMOE01. The sequence goes on from CAZNXD010000185.1 coordinate 2,790, forward strand.
TATCAGACGAGCCGTGAGATTGTTGATAAATATGAAGATTTTAAGAGCGAGCTGAACGCACTGAAATCGGCGGGGGGGACCCGTATAAATGTTGCGGCGATATTCAGTATCGGGATGCATTCGCTGCCGACGTATGTGAAGAAGTTTATGGTTCGATACCCGGATGTGCATGTCCATGTGGAGTATCTGAGCGCACGGAGAATTTATGAGCTTGTTCTTGCTGGTGAGATTGATATCGGTCTGGTTGCTATACCGAAGAGGGACAAGCGGCTTGATGTGTATGATTTTGAAATGGAGCCGTTGGTTCTTGTCTGCAGTCCTCGTCATTCGCTGGCAAAACAGACGCAAGTGGATATAAACCAATTGCAGTTCGAGAGGTTTATCGGGTTCGAGGCGGATATACCGACACGCGCGTGGATTGATAATATACTGCAGCGATATAATGTCAGCGTGCAATCGGTTATGGAGTTCGATAATATCGAGACGGTCAAGCGCGCTGTGGAAATAAATACCGGGATAAGCATATTGCCTAAAACGGCGGTGGTTCAGGAGGTTGCGGACGGTACGCTAAAGGCGATAGAATTTTCTAACGAAAATTTCGTCAGGCCGACCGGCATAATCACAAGGAAAAATAAAATTCAAACAAGAGCGGGGCGGTATTTTCTTAAGTTGCTGACAAGCAGAGAATAGCTCTGCGGAGGAGGCCGCAGAGCTAAAGAAAATCCTAAATCCTAATATCGAAATCCTAAACAAATCCAAAACATTAAAACGGCAATTTCCTGAACTGCAGATTTGTTTTCGTAGAGCGGATAGCGAAGTGTGAAGAATTCAGTAGGTGTCAATGACACCTAGCATGAGAAGGATGTGAGTATAAAGGAGTTCGAAGTCTTGGAGATAGGATTGGGCGGTACTTTCTCAAGCTGCTGACAAACCGCGAATAGCCCCGGAGGGGATATTAAAAGTTAAAGTGTAAAGTGCAAAATTGTGGAATCGCTGCGCGATGAGATTTTTATTGTTTTAACCGCAGAGGACGCCAAGTTCAGTAGGTGTCAATGACACCTAGCATGAGAAGGATGTGAGTATAAAGGAGTTCGAGGTTCTGGAGATGGGATTGGAGCGGTACTTTCTCAAGCTGTTGACAAATAGAGAGTAGCTCTGCGGAGGAGGCCGCAGAGCTAAAGAAAATCCTAAATCCTAATATCGAAATCCTAAACAAATCCAAAACATTAAAACGGCAATTTCCTGAACTGCAGATTTGTTTTCGTAGAGCGGATAGCGAAGTGTGAAGAATTCAGTAGGTGTCAATGACACCTAGCATGAGAAGGATGTGAGTATAAAGGAGTTC
>CAZNXD010000186.1:0-4130 GCA_964576935.1 uncultured Pirellulales bacterium
TTATGCCATAAGTGATTTAGCCCGAATAATTGACAGTCCAGCGCGTGACTTAGTGAGGTTAACGGATGCCACATGTGGCAATGTGGCTTGGTAAATGCCCAGGTAACTGTATCGCGGGTTATCCCTGCCCGCACATGTGGATTTTCAGTTATGTAACAATCGTCATCAAAGTTGTTAACGAAATCGTTTCGACGTACTGGTTCGTAAGCAATAAATGTCGCCACAACCAGCGCCGCGCAAATTAAAAAGACGATACGCCTTTTGTGCCCCTGGTTCATCTGGGCATCACTTATTCTTCTGTGCTTGTTTTTTAAAGATTTCTTCATAGACCTTTTCGTAGCCGGCAGCCATACAGTCGATAGTGAAATGCTCCTCGACGTGCTTTCGGCAGTCGGCGCGGTTAATCTGTTCTAATTTACCGATGGCTTCGACGGCCTCGTCAACATTATTTACCAGAAAGCCGGTTTTGTTGTCGGCTATCACTTCTCGACAGGAGCCCAAATCCGCGGCTATTACGGGTACACCCGCCGCGTTCGATTCAGCCATCACCAGGCCGAAGCGTTCGGGGATTGTATTTAGATGTAAAACGCAGAGTGCTTCTTTGAGAAGGGCGTCGCGCTGTTCGGGATTGACCGGCCCGATGAATTTAATCAGTTTATCGTCGAAGTGTTTGGCGCACTGGTCGAAGTGGGCTTGGTCCTGAATGATGCCCGCAACGATAAGCGGCATCTTCGCTTTTTCTGCAACTTCTATAGCTAAATGCAGCCCTTTATCCGGATGAATTCGGCCGTAGAAGACAAGGTTTTCGCCGGGCTTTTCACGGAAGGTCAGGTTCGATAGATCGATACCGTTATAAACCGTTGCTAAATACGGCAGCTCCGAGTCTCTGTCCGAGTCGCTTATAGAGGCATAGTAGGTATCTTTATGGTCGCGGTAAACACGCTTGATATCCTCATCGCTAAAGCCGTGTATCGTCGTCAGCATCGGTGTCTTGATAAGCCGAAGATAGGTCAGGGGGATATAATCGAAGTTGTTATGAATCAGGTCGAACTCGCCAGCCAGTTCCATCACTTTCTGGATATGATAAACGGTCGAGACCAGCGGAATCTGTGACTTATCTTCTTCATAGCCTTTTTCAATCCACCCAACGAGCTTAGCTTTGGTAACCGATTCTTTCGTCGCAAACAGCGTAACATTTTTCCAGCCCCGCGCAACCAGCCCCTCAGCAATATTGCCGGCCACAGTTTCCCACGCCCCATACTCTCTTGGCGGTGTGCGCCATGCGACGGGTGCGAGGATAGCGATTTTCTTTTCTTTCCTTAGTTTTTCGATTTCCATCCCTGCTCTCTAATATTTATTTGGTTCGTCGGACGTTTTCCTTGATGCGCTGTATGTGTCCTCGGCCGAGCGCTTTGACCTCACAGCCGAGCTCGAAGTATCTGCGGATTTTATCGTCGGTCAGGATTCCGAAACAGTCAACGACAGCAATCGGTCCGCCGGCCCATTTGACCACGTCGTCCGGATTGAGCTCCAGATACGGTGAATGCGGCACGGCCAAAACGACCGCTTCGGCGCCTTCGAGCGATTTGGGCAGGTCCTTTTCCGGTACGATGTTGACAAGCTCGTCCTGGTTGCGGAAGAAGCGACTCCAGCTATGGCCCGGCGCGGGATATGTATCCTGACTCTCGAGCTCGTACCAGTGCTCGACGTACGGGTCGTGCACTCGGATATCGGCGCCCATTTCGGTCAGCTTGCGAACGACAATCTCAGAACCTGAATAGCGGGTGTCACCGACGTCCTGCCGGTAACTCGCGCCGCAAATGAGTATTTGGCTTCCTGCGATATATTTACCCATATTTCTCAGCGCATCGCGAGTGAGCTCCGCGGCGTGCAGGCCTCGTGTGTCGTTGGTGTCGATGGCCTGGGGCGTGATGTGAAAGACATCGTCGCCGTCTTCGAAGCCGAGGATATGCCTGTATGCCCAATAGCCCAGTCCGCCGTCTTTGGGCAGGCAATAGCCGCCGATGCCGGGGCCGGGGAAAATCATGTTGCTGTGCGTCGGGCGCATTTTAATTGCCTTGATTACCTTGATTAAATCGACGCCGTTGCGCTCGGCAAACAAACTCCACTCGTTAAGAAACGCTAAGATAGTTGCGCGGTATGAGTTCTCAACGATTTTAGTTGTCTCTGATTCGATTGGCCGGTCCATGACGGTAAGAGGAAAGTTTTCTGTATTGAGTACCTCTGTTAAAAACTTCTCTACCCGGTCCCGGGCTTGCTTATTACAGCCGGAGCAGACGCGCCAGAAGTCTCAGATTGAGCTGACGTAATCCTTGCCGGGCATCACGCGCTCGAAGCTCTTACTGAGCAGCGGGTCGGAAATTAACCCTCGTTTTTTGAAGGCCCTTTTCATTATCGGATAAGCGACGAACTCAGTTGTGCCCGGCGCGACTGTGGTTTCAATCAGCGTAAGACACTCCGGGCCGATTTTTTCGCCGATGGTCCGCATGGTCGCTTCCAGTGCGGTCATCTCTGCTTCGCCGGAGCGCATATTGCCTAAATCGTGCTTTGTATAATCGCACTGAACGTCAACGACTACGCAGTCCGCCAGTTTCAGGCTGTCACTGTTGTATGTCGCGACGAGTGTTTTCTTTTCGAGCACGCAGCGTTTTATCATGGGGTCGACTTCGGGGTCCTCGGCCTTGACGGGCGATAGGCCCTTGTTGAGCATCGGTATCTTCCAGTAGCTGCGTGTGCTCGGCCGCTGACAGCCGATGACGAACTTGGAAGGCTGACCGCTTTCCTTATCGACGGTGTCCGCCACTATCGCCGCCATGACCGCGCCGACAAAGCCGACGCCCATTACGACGACGATTTCCTTACCTTCGTCCCTGGCCTGGCTGACTAACGATTCTATGCGTTTCAGCTCGCCTGCGTAATCTTCTTCTTTAGGAATTGGAAATTTCTCACCTGCCGGGCTTACTGAATATTCTGCCATTTCGAGTCCTCCATTGTTAGAAGTTAATTTGCCAGGATTTTAACGCTACGCGTCGATTTAGCAAGGAATTTTCGAGATACGTATCGAGTATTGCGTATCGCGTATCGCGATTTTAGGTGCGGATTGATGTGGATTATTTAGTTAGATGTGGACTTGTCCGCCGTAGGAGGATTCACCGTGGGGACCGCAAAGAATACAGAACACAGAAGTCAGAATGATTATACCCTACACCATAAACGCTATACGCCGTTTTTTCTTGACATAACTTTTTCACTTTGTTACTATTACCAATGATAACTATGAAGGGGAACCTGTGGAGGATGGAACAAATGCGGTACTGTTCGTAATAATCAGTTTGTCCTGTCCCATGGTGTGTCTCCGGCCGTAAGCAGGCCTTTAATAAGAGGAGAGAAAAATGAGAAATATAAGAGGAATCTTTGAAAGGCGAGGGGACATGAAACCACTCATTAAAATAAATTCATTACATCTTCATATCAGGATTATTTACTTTTTTTCGCTGTTGGTGATAGTCGTGCTCGGCTTGCCGAGCTTTGCCGTCCCGGTCAATACGCCTTTTTTATCGGTGGACATCGACGGTGACAGTGGTGATACCGCCGCCGGCTGGTATGGCTGGACCCTGACTGACGCGGTTTCAAGCGGAGTTTCGGAGGTCAACACATTTGGTTCGGTTACAGTAACGCTTACCCCGATTGGGTATGATACAGGAAATGGCGGCGCTGATACTGTGGACCGCGGAAGTCTACCGGAAGAACCCTTGCAGGATTGGGTATACGCAGAGCGTAATACCGGTATTGGTCTTGGGCAACATCTGATTATACTTGAGTTCAGCGGCCTGAATCCCAATACAAGCTATGAGGTAACCCTTTTAGGCTACGACCAAAACTATGGCGACGACGATGGCTTTATGGCCTTCGACACCAGAGACCCGTCAACCTATACCTATGACAACGGCTGGGACAACTACGCTCCCGCTGTGGGAGGTATCAACGATAATTATGAACCAGGTGTCAACGGCAGCACTAATCCCTACTATGGCGACCTGCTCGCCAGATTTCCGATTACCGGGCAATGGCCGTCCAATTACCCGGACGGAATCTATTATTACTCTGAT
>CAZNXD010000187.1:0-4105 GCA_964576935.1 uncultured Pirellulales bacterium
TGGTGTTATGACCTCGTTCTCACTTACAATCATCTCGCCGGTAATTGGATTTCTGATATTGTCTCTTGCAGTACGTCCGATGACCAGCTCGCTGAGGGGCACATCGACCTGGTCGCCTCTGCTAACGATGGATTTAGTAATACCCTGCAGAGTTCCGCACTCACGTTCAGTGATAATCACATTCTGCGCGACATCAATGAGCTTTCGTGTAAGATACCCGGAGTTAGCAGTTTTGAGTGCGGTATCAGCCAATCCTTTTCTTGCACCGTGCGTTGAGCTGAAATACTCAAGAACACTAAGTCCCTCTCGGAAATTCGCCTTAATCGGCGTCTCGATAATCTCTCCGCTGGGCTTTGCCATCAAGGCGCGCATACCGGCAAGCTGCTGAATCTGGTCAACGCTCCCTCTTGCCCCGGAGCCTGTCATAACGAATATCGGGTTGAGGTACGGTTTTCCGTCGTAGGTGGTGTCTTCCTTGAGTCCCCTCATCATTTCATTTGTAACGGCGACCCTTGCGTGAGTCCAGGCGTCAATGACCTGGTTATATCTTTCGCCTTCAGTGAGGACGCCAGCGTGGTAGTTCTTATTGATTTTATTGACTCTTTTTTCGGTCTCAGTAATGATGTCATGCTTTTTAGGAGGTATCTTCAAATCGGTCAGGCCGAAGCTAAGCCCGGCTAAGGTTGCGTATTTGAAACCGAGGTCCTTAATTTCATCCAAGAGCTCTATGGTTTGTGCACTCTTTGCATATTTGAAGCAGTCACTAATAACGCGGCCGAGTTTTTTCTGGCTCATTGCCGCATTGTAGAAGGGCATGGACTGTGGGAGCATATCGTTGAAAATGCATCTTCCAGCGGTGGTTTTAATCGCAATCGGCTCGCCCGGCTCTTCAGTAAGATTCCAGTCCTCATCGACGACAGGTTTTTTAATTCTGACTTTGACAGCCTCCTGTAATGCGATTTTTCCCGTTTCATAAGCAAATATCGCCTCGAACGGGTCCTTAAAAGCCTTATTTTCTCCCGGCCGCTGTTGGTTTATCACGGTCAAATAATAGTTGCCCATGACCATATCCTGCGAAGGCCCGAGCATCGGCATACCGTTTGATGGCGAGAAGATGCTGTGTGTGCTGAGAATGAGCGTATGGGCTTCGGCCTGTGCTTCGATACTCAAAGGCAGATGTACGGCCATCTGGTCGCCGTCGAAATCGGCATTGAACCCTTTGCAAACCAGTGGGTGCAGCATGATTGCATTACCTTCGACGAGGACGGGCTCAAAAGCCTGAATACCCATTCGGTGGAGTGTTGGCGCGCGGTTCAGCAGTACGGGGTGCTGATGAATAACCTCTTCGAGTATATCCCAGACCTGCTCGTCTCGTCGTTCAATCATTCTCTTAGCGCTTTTGATGGTGTCAGCGAGACCGTGTTCCTTGAACTTACGAATAAGGAAAGGCTGATAAAGCTCGAGGGCGATGCGTTTTGGCAGGCCACACTGATAGAGCTTTAAGTTTGGTCCGACAACAATCACTGAACGTGCGGAGTAATCGACACGTTTTCCAAGGAGGTTTTCGCGGAATCGGCCCTGTTTACCTTTAATCATATCGGTAAGGCTTTTTAGTGGGCGATTGTTGCTTCCCAAGACCGGTCGTCGACATCTACCGTTATCCAAAAGAGAATCGACGGCCTGTTGAAGCATTCTTTTCTCGTTTCTGATAATGACTTCGGGAGCGTTGAGGTCGATGAGCTTTTTGAGCCTGCTGTTTCTGTTAATAATTCGCCGATACAAATCATTCAAATCACTGGTGGCAAAGTTTCCGCTCTCAAGCAAAACCAATGGTCTTAAATCAGGCGGAATGACGGGGCAGACATCCATGACCATCCACTCGGCTTTGTTGCTGCTGCTCTTTATGGCGTTGACGGTCTTTAGCCTCTTTGTCAAATCCTTCATTTTCTGCTGGCTGTTGGTTTTTGCTATAGCTTCCCTCAATTCGGCGCCGAGGGCATCCAAATCGAGGTTCTGCAATAAAAACTTAATGGATTCAGCACCCATGAGTGCCTTGAAGGCGCCTCCGTATTTAGTTGTAGCATCGCGGAACTCATCTTCCGTCAAGAGCTGTCCGATTTTAAGCGGGCTTTGTCCGGGGTCGACGACAACGTAATCCTGGAAGAAAATAATCTTCTCCAGGTCGGAACTTTTCATAGCGAGCAAAGTACCGAGATGGTTTGGAATAGCCTTAAAGAACCAGATGTGGACTACAGGCGCGGCGAGGTTGATATGTCCCATTCGTTTTCGTCTCACACGGCTGTGCGTGACTTTGACACCGCAACGGTCGCAGATTATTCCCTTGAACTTTGTACCCTTGTATTTTCCGCAGGCACATTCCCAGTCACGTTCGGGCCCGAAGATGCGTTCGCAGAAAAGTCCGTCCTTTTCCGGTCGATAAGTACGATAGTTTATGGTCTCAGGCTTTCGCACCTCACCGAAGGACCAGCTTCTTATGTCATTCGGACTGGCAAGAGCAATCTTGACTGAACCGTAATCATTTATTCTGTCATAAATATTGCTAAGCATTAAACCGACCCCTTCTTAATTTTCGCGTCGATTCAAAACACTAATTTACATTTCTATTACAAACCGCCGCCCAGGCGTTTCTTTTCCAACTGGATATTCAGTCCGAGGCCTCTTATTTCATTACACAATACGTCGAAGGATAAAGGCGTTCCAGCTTCGAGGGTGTTTTCTCCCTTGACCATTGACTCATAGATTTTGGTACGTCCTTCGACGTCGTCACTTTTGACGGTAAGCATTTCCTGGAGGGTGTATGAGGCGCCGTATCCTTCGAGCGCCCAAACTTCCATCTCACCAAACCTCTGTCCACCGGTCCTGGCCTTTCCTCCAAGCGGCTGCTGGGTAATCAGACTGTAAGGTCCGGTCGCCCTGGCGTGGATTTTGTCATCCACAAGGTGATGCAGCTTCATCATATAGATATAACCGATGGTCGCCTGCTGGTCGAAAGACTCACCTGTTCTGCCGTCGTAAAGCTGAGTTTTAAGAGTTTCGGGGATCTCTACAAAAGCTTCGTCCGCATCCGGCGCCTGGTAAGCGGTCCGGAGCTGCTCTGAGCGCTGCTGAACTCGTTGATTTGCCTCGGCAGTGAGCTTCTGTATATCTTCTTCCTTTGCGCCGTCGAAAACAGGAGTCACGGCAGAGAATCCGAGCACCTTTGCGACCCATCCAAGATGTGTTTCAAGTATTTGCCCAACGTTCATTCGGCTCGGCACACCAAGAGGATTGAGCATGATATCCAAAGGTGTTCCGTCTTCGAGGAATGGCATATCCTCTTCGGGCATAATTTTTGCAATGACACCTTTGTTGCCGTGTCTTCCGGCCATTTTATCACCGATGGAAAGTGTTCTCTTGGTCGCAACGTATATCTTTACCATTTCGAGCACACCGCTGGGCAACTCATCGCCATGCTTGACCATTTCAATCTGACGTTTTGCGTGCTCCTTTACCTGTTCAATCCTGGGCCAGAATTTATCGACAATTTTTTGTACATCATCGCGGGCAGCAGCCGGCTTGGCCCATTTGATATTGAAGTTCTCTATCTGCTCCAAGATAACCTCATCATCCTCGCTGGCTCCGACTTTTTGTCGCGTCGAGGGGTCAATAATGTTGACCTCGAGCTTTTTATGAATTGCATCAATCATCTCTCGGAATGTGAGACACTCTTTTGTTCTTGATTCTTCCTGAATATTTTTGACCTGAGCTTTAATTGCTTTCTTTTGCTCTTCACCACCGGCGCCTCGTCTGGTGAATCGCTCGGTCTTTATGACTACACCTTCGTAACCGCTTGGCAGCTCGAGCGAGTCGTTTTTTACATCCTCACCGGCCCTGCCGAATATTGCGTGCAGCAATTTTTCTTCGGGGGTTAGTTCGGTCTTGCTCTTAGGTACGACCTTACCAACGAGGATGTCGCCGGGACATACGCGTGTTCCCTCACGAATCACACCGTGGTCATCGAGATTCCTCAGAGCCTTCTCACTGACATTGGGAATATCTCTTGTGAACTCTTCCCTTCCCAATCTGGTTTCGCGAACCTCATCGG
>CAZNXD010000188.1:0-4093 GCA_964576935.1 uncultured Pirellulales bacterium
TGATATTAAAAGCCTCACCTTATGGTGAGGCTTTTTTAATGCAAACATCAGAACCAATTTGCCTTAGTCGCTGGTCGTTCGTTGTTGGTCGCTGGTGAGAAAAAGCTAAAGGCACAAGTACACAAGGCAAATTAGTCACTCATTGCTGGTTGCTAGCGGGAAAAGGACAAAGGAACAAAAGCACATGTCTATAGGTTAAGAAAAAATGAGTTGCAATGGGGATGGTTCCGGGGATAATGTTGTTGGGTGAATCGAAACACGAATTAATGGTACAGGAGTAATATTATGAAGACAACGTTATTGGCGAGCGTTTCGTTAGTACTAGCAATTGTATTAATCAGTCCGGCGGCGATGGACTCGAACGAGCCGGCTGAGCTTAAGGAAATTAAGCTCGTTGCGCCTCAGACAGAAGGCGGAATGCCTTTGATGCAGGCGCTGAAAGCAAGGCAGACGTCACGCGCGTTCAGCGGCGAGGCTTTGCCGGATAAAGTAATGTCAAATCTGCTATGGGCTGCGGTTGGGATTAATCGGCCTGACGGAAAGCGCACCGCGCCGACGGCAATGAACCGACAGGAAATCGATGTGTATGTGGCGATGGAGAAGGGACTGTATCTTTATGACGCCAAGGCACATTCGCTAAAGCCTGTTTTGAAAAAGGACCTGCGAGTGGCGACGGGCAAACAGCCTTTCGTCGGTGATGCGCCGGTGAACCTGGTTTTCGTGGCGGATTATTCCAGGATGACCATGATGAGGGAGCAGGACAAGGATTTTTATGCGGCTACGGATACAGGTTTTGTCAGTCAGAATGTTTATCTGTACTGCGCTTCGGAAGGGCTGGCGACTGTGGTGCGAGGATATTTGGATAGAGATATGTTAGCGAAAGAGATGGGATTGCGCAGCGACCAGAAGGTAATCCTCGCGCAGACTGTCGGATATCCGAAGAAATAACAGGTTATCTTTTACGTTTTTTTGCTTGGAAAATTCAGGGCGGCGAATTCTTTGTGATATTTTTTAGCCGCCTTGTCGTATGCGCATGCGGCCTCAATCTCCGATTTGAAATGGCCCAGCGACATCCTCCTACCGTTAAAAGTTATCTCAGCAACATACCGATGTTTCGACTTTATAAAGCTAACACCCTTATATCTTGAACTGCGCCCTCCCGTTCGTCTACGGTTCCTGCTGTTCTGTGCTGCGGTAGCGAGGCGAAGATTACATTTGCGATTATCGAGACCGTTCCCGTTAATATGGTCAACCTGCAAATACTTCGGTGCGCCAATAATCATTCGATGCATACTTATATGCTTTTTTCTTCGACCGCTTGTATCGATTCGACCCGCATAGTATGTTTGACTCGATTTAGCTGCAAACCATCTGTACCCACACAATCGATAGAAATCATCGACATCGACGATTGCGTATTTGCCCTGCGTAAGGGGGATTCTGCGAAAGGCATACCCATACCGCAGCTTCCGCCAGGTCAAGAGCGGCAGGGCCAGAAGCAAATCCAGCCATTTTGGAATTGTGATAATGTGCGAAACCATTGGTTCGTTCTGCGTGCTGCGTACCGCGTTTCGGATTTGCGGCTTGTTTGCCAATTTTTCTATCCGGGGCAAAAAACTTGCCCCTCCATACTTGGGCGAACCTGCGCGTTTGATAGAAATTTTAAGAATTTTTCTAAAAAAATTTGACGTAAGTCCTTGTCAATAAAGGGCGAAATTTTTTTCAAAAAAGTTTTTTTTAGGTGTTACCCCCTTGCGCGTTTGATAGGTATTTTTCGAAGTTCGAAAAAAAGTGCCAATTTTCTCCTTTTTGGCACGGTATTTGCTCTGCCTGGAGATGGCCGGAGTTTTTTTGTTGACTTGCGGGTTTGGTTTTGGGACTTTCTCTTTTCAATGCTAACAATGGAAGGTGTTTTTCAGGTTTAAATGGCAGGTCAGGGATGAGCACAGCATTTCTATTTCCGGGTCAGGGCGCCCAGTTCGTCGGGATGGGCAAGGATGTAGCAGAGGCGTTTGGCGAAGCTGCGAACGTTTTTGAACGAGCGAATGATATTGCAGGGTACGACCTTCGAAGCGTCTGCTTCGAGGGGCCGAAAGAGCGGCTTGACAGTACGACGGTATCTCAGCCTGCGATATTCACGGTCTCTGCCGCAATTCTTGAAGTCATTCGAACGCAATCGGCGACGTGCAATCTTCACCCGGCAGTAACGGCAGGTCTTAGCTTAGGTGAATATACAGCGCTTTACGCGGCGGGGATTTTTAGTTTCGAGGACGGCTTGAGACTGGTTCAAAGGCGAGGCCAGGCAATGCAGGCTGCAGCCGAATTGAGCGAAGGTAGTATGGTCAGTATCATAGGGCTTGATGAACAGCAGGTTCGTGAGCTTTGTAATGAGGCGGGGCATGGCGAGCTGCTATTGGGAGTAAATTATAATTGTCCCGGCCAGATAGTCGTAAGCGGTACAAAGACGGCGTGCGAACGGGCCGAGCAGCTTGCGGCAAAGTACGGTGCGGTAAAGGCGATTGCGCTTTCCGTGGCCGGGGCGTTTCATACCGAGATGATGAAAGAAGCTGCTGATTCGCTGGCCGATGCTTTGAAAAACGCGAATGTCGGTGAGCCGGCCGATATAAAAATCATTGCAAATATCGACGCGGAGTATTACGACAATAGTAAAAATATAATCGAGGGAGTGAGTAAACAGCTTGTTCAGCCGATTCTGTGGCAAAAGTGCATGGAGCGGCTGTTAGCCGAAGGCGTTGAAGATTTTTATGAAATCGGGCCGGGCAAAGTCCTGACAGGACTGATGAGAAGAATAAACAGAAAAACAAAGGTCATAAACGTAAGTGATTTGGCATCGTTGAAAAAGTTGATTGGAGAATAGCGAAATGGCGGAAAAGAGATTGGCAGTAGTAACCGGTGCGGCACGCGGAATTGGAAAAGCGGTGGTGAGAAAGCTGCTCGAGCAGGGCAGAACTGTCGCGGCAATCGATTTACTCGAAGAACAGTTAAAGCAGCTGGAAGCTGATGTAAAACAAGCCGGCCACAGTGTCATAACAAAGTGCTGTGATATTACCGATACGGAAAAGTTCATGAAAATTTTAGAAGATTTGGCTGAAGAGCACGACGGCATCGGCATATTAGTCAACAATGCCGGCATCACGCGTGACAATCTTCTTATGCGGATGAGCGACGACGAGTTCGACAAGGTTATTGCAGTGAATCTTCGTGCCGCGTTCGTGGCGACCCGCACCGCATCCAGGTATATGGTCCGAAATAAATGGGGAAGAATTATTTCGCTTAGCAGTGTCTCGGGCGTTATGGGCAATGCCGGCCAGGCCAATTACGCCGCCAGTAAGGCAGGGCTAATCGGGTTTACAAAGACTGTCGCGCGTGAGCTGGCAAGGAAGAATGTCACGGCCAACTGCGTGGCGCCGGGCTTTATCGAGACGGAAATGACGGCTGTTTTGCCGGACCAGGTCAAAGAAGCGGCAAAAGGCGTAATCCCGCTGCGAAGAATGGGTACAGCCGACGATGTGGCCGAGGCAATAGCGTTTTTGGCAAGCGACCTGGCCGGCTATATTACCGGCCAGGTGCTGTGCGTGGACGGCGGAATGGCGATGTAAGCGGTGGGTCGATTTTTACCGCTTTTGCCCGACCGTGAAAAAAAGTAAAAAAATAATTGTAGAAACGGTGTTTTGTATGTACTATACCGGCCAAAATAAAACGTCAGGGCCCTTGTCATAGCGCCCTAAGAAAAGTGTTTTAACGGAATAAACGAATAAGGTTTAGTCTGGAGGATAGGACAAGTGGGCTCGGAAGACGCGGACATTAAAGCAATCGAGCAAAAAGTTATAGGAATTATCAGCGAGCAAATGGGGGCGGACAAGGCTGAAATTACTCGCGAAACGTCATTTGTCAATGACCTCAACGCCGACTCGCTGGATACGGTTGAGCTGGTAATGGAATTCGAAGATGAGTTCGATATGAGCATTCCAGACGAAGAAGCCGAAAAAATCCAGACGGTTGGTGCGGCGATTGACTATGTCGCTAAGGTAGTTCAAGCGAAGCAGAAATCGGGATAGCAAAAAGTTCACCA
>CAZNXD010000189.1:0-4075 GCA_964576935.1 uncultured Pirellulales bacterium
CCCGAATCGAGGGCATTTTAATGATACTACAAACCAAAAAACAAAACAAGTTAGGACGATGGAAATGAGAAGGGCAATGGAACAACCAGAAAGTTCCCGTGCTTGCGCTGCGCACCGATTAAATGTGTCTGCTTACGACTTGCAGGGGCAGGCAACCACGGATTCTGCCTGCCTTCGGCGGACAAGGTGGCGGTGATATGAGAGTTCAGATTTGAGCTTTCCCCCGGCACAGGACCGGGGGCTATATATAACAACAACAGTTACCAGAGATTTTTTGCAGCGGGTACGGTTTTGCGTTCATGCAAGTGTATTGCGTTTGTGGGGCAGAGTGCACGGCAGATGCCGCAGCCGTAACAGCGGGTCTGGTCGATAATAACTTTTTTGTTTGCCGCGCTGTAAGATAAGGCGCCGAACTGGCAAAGTCGCATGCATTGTCGGCAGCCTGTGCAGAGGTCAGGGGCAACGGAAGCGGTATATTCGGCTCGGAACATAACGGGGATTTGATGTGTCACGGTGCATCGCATGGCGAGGCAGTCGGCTCGGTCGCAGTTGCATATACCGGCGATGAATGGAGTTCCGAATGTCCAGACGGTGTGGCAGAGTCCTTCTTTTTCATGGTTTCTGATATCGGCAAGTGCCTGTTCTTTTGTGAGCTTTTCCATAGCGAGGTTGTCGGGTCCGCCGAGAAAACTTTTGTCGAGTCCATGGATGATTTGTCCGAGCCGGCCTCCGTCAGGTGCGATGCTGAGGCCGTAGCAGTAGCGTTTATCTTTTCCGAGAGTGGTGTAGCGGCAAAAGCAGGCGACGCGGACGACGGAGTTTATAAATTCGAAGATTTGTTCGATATCTTCGATGGGTACGACCTGGCCGAAATGGTTTTTCTTCATATGTCCGGTGATGAGCCGTCTGACGAGAGCTTTTATGAGCGCTGGCGCCTTGTCAAACTGTTCCAATTTTCGGACTCGGTCTTTGATGTCGTCGGTTCTGGTGAAGAAGTTTTCGATGAATCTGCGTCTGCGAATGTCACTGAGCAGGTCGTCGGAATAGTTACTCGCCTGCAGGTACCACTTTTTACCTTCGCCATGTTTTAAGCAGAACTCGCACATTCGGCAGGTCTCCGGTAAATTCGTATTTAATCGCTGGGGCTTTTTGCCAGTATGAACCGGCCTATAATCAGCCCGGGATTTTCTGCGGGGATTATGCGATAAACGGATTCAACTGTCAAGAATCCGTGGGTACTAACGTATTACGATATAACAAGGCAGGCGTGGTGATTAAGATTAATTTTCCTGCCAGTTAAAGAAGCCGGCGAAAATCCTAATGCCCCCTCGCGGCAGGCCCGGCGGCTGAGTTCCGGGAGTTCTGACCCTGTCGTCATAATTGACAATCATTTGATAATGTCTAAGTGAACTTTTTTCTGGTGAGGAAAGGAGACCCAGCGTCTCGGAGTCAACCCACTGTTGGATTTGCGGGTCGTAATGAGCGGGTCTTTTCTCGTATGTATGGCCGCTGATGTGTTTATCATACCAGTCACGTTCAACCTCGACTCTGCCCATTGCGGCAAAGTTGCCATTAACTGTAAATCCGGTTGTGGGTTCTATTGTTTGGCCTGTAACAGAATTGGTGTTGAAAAGGAAATCCTTACCAGCAAACATCATCCCAGAAATAATGTACATTGTTCCGTAAGCCGGGTCGCCGAAATAAATGTTTCCTCCGCTTACAACAGTCCCCGATTCGTCGTATTTTCCTAAAGCCACCAGGCCGAGTATGCTGTCGTCATCGGCGTATTTGAGGTTGTCGCAGATGTGAATATCACCGGTAGCGACTATTGTTACTTTACCATCCATGTTGAAACCGAATGTATCATTTTTGCTGTGTATCCATACGTCACCGTCGACGTAATAGACCCTGTCTTCGCCGGCATGAAGAGGTGTCATAGCAGTCTTGTAATTCCCCTCGATAAAGCCTTGCGACGGTTCGAAGAAATAATCATTACCGGAAGTGGTGCCGCATTCTGCAGAGCGGTCGCCGGGATTTCTTGCGAAGACGTCCCGCAACTCATTTCCGGTGGGCAAATGTCCTGCTGAATCGACAGTTTCGCCTTCAAAGATTTCGGCCACGTTGTGAGTGTTATTATGTTCGTAGTCCATTGCCACCAGGTCAACGAGGTCAGGCTGTTCAGAGTTTGGAGTGGCATTTCCGGCTATGTCGGCGCCTTCGCTGTCATCAACTGTAATGTCACCTGTGGCTTCCAGGTCTCCGTTGAGGCCATAGGGATTTGGCGCAGGCGCGGCATTTATAGAACTTTGCTCGAATAAATAAGCGTCACCATCGACAAAGACGTTTCCATTGACCTGGTCTTTTCCGCCTCTTTCGCCTGAACCATATGGAGATGGGTCGCCTCTTCCTCTGAGCTGAAATGCCCAATCGATTCCGCTTATATTCATGGCATAAACGGCGTGTTCGAGAGGCGGAGCAAGGAACGCAGCCTCAGCGCGGACTGTTTTTGTGACGTTTCCGGATGTTCCGGTAGCAATCGCATAGCAGGGTGTCTGGTTGGTATCAAGCACGACCGTATAGGTGCCTGATTCAAGTGACTCCTCAAGAACGATAGCTTCACCGCCCACGGACTGGCCGAGTGCCTGGTCGGTCATGAGCTTTTCCTGCATTTTGGCAAGTCCTGCTTCCGCAAGATAAAACGCCTTCGCCCTGTTGGCTTCGACCCTGCCGAGTACTACCTCCTGCCCGGCCAGTGTGAGTATGGTCATTCCAATAACAGCGAAGATAACGACAATCGCTACTACGGCCGGCAGTATCAAACCTTTTTCTTTTCTAAGCATTACGGTCACCCTCTCATGAACCGGTTACAAAATTGCGCATTGTTACCGACGATGAAACCTGGGCCTCAAATTGCCCCTTTTTGAGATAAAGACTAATCGTCACTGTGCTGTTTGTAGAGGGGTCTATCGAAAAATAAGCCGCTTCTACAATACCGTTTATAAGTGTGTTTGCTTCGTCATCCTCATCGTCGTAATCCTCCCATTCTTCACTCCCTCCCAGAACCTTGTATCGAATGTCTCTTGCACCGGGGACATATTTGAATTTTATCCACTGACTATCTTTGTATACCTTGAATCCTTTTCCGTTACCGGTAATTTGTGCCTGACTCGCACCTCTTATGGCCTGCTTCATTACCAGCATTGCATATGAGGCGTCTCTTTGAATGCCGACCTGCTCCCATTCGTGGTCGAGAGACCTTTGCCCATATATCATAGTGACGGCTGCGGCAGAAAGTATAATTGTGACCATAATCATAGCCACTAACATTTCTACCAATGTCAGGGCCGGGCGGGCTCGCTTTTTAGCTATTTCTTTTCTCATAAACTCTTTTCTCATAAACTCAGGGACCTATATAAGTAACGAGCTTGATTTGATGCGGATCCTGGGCCATTCCAGTCCAGGAGGTAGTGACGGTGACTTTTTTAAGCGGCTGGGGGACAGGTCCGGAAGGTGCTGCTGTAAGTTCTACTATGGTAGTCCTAATACATGTCAACCCATCCAGGGGAAGCTCCTCCTGTTGTTCGCCTACGGTTGCGGCAAGGTAGCCGCTTGCTTTAACCTGTTCAACCCTCTGTGAAGTTAAGTGTACGGCCATCTGGTATTGCCGCTGGTTTAAAATTTGTTTTCTTCCTGAGACAAAGGACGATGAATAACCTATGAGGGCCAGTATCAGGATAGCAGCAGCTATGATGACTTCGACCAGAGCGGAGCCTGCTCGGCTACCTTTGTCAGCTCCGGCGAGTTTAGGCATAGTCTGTGTACTCATTCGGGACTTTTGCGTCGAATGCATTTATTAGTCTTTCTCGAGATTTTCTAATTTATCTTAGATTGGGAGTTATAAAGGTACATATAAAGTATAACTCCAAATTGTATCGGTCCCAAACAGGCTTTAACTTATTGCCTGCTTTGAGGATAAAGTAAGCTAAAGCAGTCTTTCAGGCCCAGTCCCATAATCACTTTGCCTGAAGCAAGGTTAACAGCTCCACAAATAAACCGGTGTTAGAGAGGGGGCTAA
>CAZNXD010000190.1:0-3049 GCA_964576935.1 uncultured Pirellulales bacterium
TTACAATTCCACACAAACCCATTTCCGTTTGCCCAGTTAGCAGCATAGCGCATGGAAATCATCGCGTCGTCGAAAAGACAAAAATACCTTTGGCCCTCCACAACAAAGCTGGTTCTGGCGATGAAACCAACCGCATACAACCCCTGGAGCAAGGCAACTATCAGAACACAGTACCACACTGCCCGGTAAGTTTCGTGCGTTTGAGAGCGCAGACCATCCCTCTCAGTTACCATATTGTCCTCCCTCTAAAGTTAAAATAACCGACTCAAGGGCCGTTCGCTATCATTACCAAGATAAACAGTCTACAGATTATATCCGATTTAAAAGGCTTGGCAACTAATTTCCCTTAGGGTTTTGGCAGGCATTTTTCGCTTAGGATTCTGCAGCTGGTTTTCGTTACCAATATATCGTCTTCGAGGCGGATGCCGAATTTGCCGGGGATATAAATGCCGGGTTCAATAGTAATACAATCACCTGTTTTAAGTTTGCCCTTTGTTGTTGGGGTGATGACAGGCTGCTCATGAACTTCTAATCCCAGTCCGTGACCCGTTCCGTGGCCGTAAGGCTCGAAACCATACGAACGAATAATCTCCCTCGCAGCGTGGTCAACATCTCTGATATCAACGCCGGCCTTAATCTTCTTTATAGCAGCTTTCTTAGCCTGCTCTACGGTTTCGTAGGCTTTCGTATACTGCCGAGTCGTTCGGCCAACGGTAAAGCATCTGGTCAGGTCACAGCAATAGCCGTTTACTTTCACCCCGAAGTCTATCAGAACGCTATCATTTTCTCTGAGTCGCTTTTTGCCGCTTTTATGGTGTGGTTCAGCCGCGTTAGCACCGAAGGCCACAATAGTTTCAAAACTGCATTGTGCGCCGAGTTTGCGTATCTCAAGCTCTATCCTGCCCGCTAGTTCGCTCTCGGTTATTCCGGGCTTGATTCTGCGCCGCACAGTTTGCAGCACTTTCGAGGCTATCTTGATTGCAGCTTTTATCTGAGCGATTTCGGTATCGTCTTTTTGCCTGCGCAGCGACTCAACCAGACCAGAGACGTTCTTAATCCTTCTTTTATAATACTTCTTCAATTGTACCAATTGCTCGAGAGTGGTAGAGCTTTCGACGGCTATTGCTTTTTTATCTTTGGTTTTTTGCAAGAGTTTTGCCGCAGCTTTAGCGATCGGCTCTTTCCTCTCTATAATCCTGCAGTTGCGACACTGCCGCCGGGCCTGTTCGGTATATCTGCTGTCGGTCAGGAGATGCACTGTTCTCGATGATATTACCACCCAGCTGTCGTCACCCAAAAATCCAGTAGCATAGGTCACGTCGGCGGGGGAGGTTATTAGTAATGCCGCAATCTGTTTTTGGGTGAGCAGTTTACGAATTCTGCTGATGCGATTTTTATATATTGTTTCCTTTTTCGCCATTTACTCTTCCTTCGGCTGTTCCATCTTGTATTGATTAACACTCGCGACGCGAAAAATAAAGCATTTTTCGTATCCTGTACTTAGGCCTTTTGTTTCTTCCTTGTCCGTCTCGGCCCTGGTCGGTACAATGGCCCGACTCAGAATTAAGAATTCGAGGCTGACATTGTAATATGTTTTTCTTTCTTCCCATACGAACGAGCATTCGTCCCTGGCGGACCCCCTATGCCAATTATGCACTGATTATAATCAACATCATAATATTTCTGGTCACCTGGCACCCTCATATTGGCCCCATTGGACAAAAGCAAATCCTGCGCGACTGGGCCGAGCATTTCATGCTCACCCCGGCCCGTCCTTATATATGGCAGTTCATAACCTACGCTTTTCTGCACGGCGGCTTCGGTCACATCGCCGGCAATATGTTCTTTCTTTGGCTTTTCGGCCGCAATGTCAACGATAAGCTCGGCAATATCGGCTACGTAAGTTTTTATCTGGCCGGAGCTGTTTTTAGCGCCATCGGCCATACTCTTTTGGGCGGTGGGCCCGTCCTCGGTGCCAGTGGCGCAATTGCTGCTGTCACCGGCGCCTATTTAGCTCTGTTTCCACAAACTTTGGTAACCGTTTTCTACTGGCTGCTTTTTTTCATTGACACAATTGATATATCAGCTTTGTACTTCATCGGTATCAAACTGATTGTCTGGGACAATATGATAGAAAGGAGCATGCCCAATGTAGCCTACGATGCACATCTGTCGGGATACGCTTTCGGATTGCTGGCTATGCTGGTGATGCTCAGTACAGGGCTTATCACCAGCAGCACCTACGATTTATGGGCAACGCTGAAGCAGTGGAACAGGCGCCGCGTTTACCGCGATGTCGTCTCCAGCGGGTATAATCCCTATACCGGCCGCGGGGCAAAGAAGATTAAAGTCCGGCAGGTCAAAGAAACCGCTCAGCAACAACAAAAACAGCAGCAGATACTCACTATCAAGAACGAAATCTCCCGGCGAATAGACGAGCGAAACCTGCCGGCCGCCGCTGAAAAGTATCTTGAACTTATGCAGCTCGACCCCGACCAGGTCCCTGCTCAGCAGCATCTTCTCGATATCGCCAATCAGCTTGCCAGTGAAAACCGGCACGCCGAAGCAACTGGGGCCTATGAGAAATTCCTCAGACACTACAGCAACTACGAATACATCGAGCAGGTCCAACTCATGCTCGGCATATTATATTCACGTTACCTGAGCCAGACGGAACTGGCCGTAAAGCAGCTCGAAGCCGCCCTGCCCAAACTCTCCGACCCTGCCCAATCACAGATGTGCAAAGATGAGCTTGTCCGTCTTCGAAGCTAAGTCTTTAAACACACTCCAGATGCAACAAGTCCGCCGATACGCCCAGAAAAATATTGACAACCGTCTCTGACAATGTTAATTGTGGAAGGGTCAAATCTTAACAGGATGTTTAATAGAGCTCTTTTACCGGAGACAGAGAAATGGATTCTCACAAAAAAACCCACCTATTCGTTACCGTATTGATTACTATGGCACTGGCCGCAATATGCGCTGCCCAGCAAGCCTCCGAGGAACCCGCAGCAGAAGTCGCTACTGAGAAGAACGCGGTTGTTCTTCC
>CAZNXD010000190.1:3059-4072 GCA_964576935.1 uncultured Pirellulales bacterium
CGGCCCCGGAACACAACATTACTTCTGCGGCAAGCTAAACAAAGGCGACACTGTCAAGGTGCTGAGCCGGAAGTTCAGTTGGCTGCTAATTGTCCCGCCAAAGGGCAGTTTCTCCTGGATTTCAAAACAGTATGTCACAATTGATGCAGGGAATCCCGATATCGGGATTGTCACCGGTGACGAAGTGCGGGTCTATGCCGGTTCAGATTACGTTGCACCTATACACTCCGACAGAGTGCAGCTCAAGCTCAATAAGGGCAACAAGGTAGCGCTTCTGGGCGAAGAGGTCGGCGATTATTATAAGATTGTCCCTCCTAAAGGCGCCTATCTATGGGTCAGCGCCGATTACGTCAGGCCGCTTGCCGAACCTGTCAAGATTCAAAAGATTGAGACTGTAACACCTGCTGAGCCGAAAGTAGAAGCGCCCTCGGCTCCGGTTAAAACTGCTGTCGTGCCTACAAGAATCCCGGCCCAATCCGACCAGCTCAGGAAATTCTATACACTACAGGAGTTTATAAAGGCCGAAAGAACCAAACCTTTACATCAGCAGGATTTTTCGAAGATAAAATTAGCTCTTGAGCAACTCATGAAAGATAAAAGCTCAGGCAAGGCCTCCCGCTACGCTGAGTTCACACTCGAGCAGATTAAGCGCTACGAACTCGCCGCCGCAGTCGACCACGTAGACGGTTCGCAGGATACACAGCTGAACAATCTTTGTCAGAACATCGACAACGCTCACACGGCGAAGATGGCTGAGTTTCAGGACCTTGGACGTTTTGCTGTAATTGGCACCTTAAAAAAGTCAAATGTTTACGGCCCGGAAGCTGAGCTTCTGCATTATGTAGTCACCAATCCAGCGGGCAAAGTTATCTGCTATGCCCTGCCGAGCGGCTCTTCCGAAGGGATGGACCTGGCTCACCTGATGGGCCGAAAGGTCGGTCTTGTAGGCTCTATTGCACCACATCCACAGACTGCAGGTGCTTTGGTTAAATTTTCTGAAATAGAAATGATAA
>CAZNXD010000191.1:0-4072 GCA_964576935.1 uncultured Pirellulales bacterium
TTAACCGAAATGGTGAAGCACAACGAAAAGGCTCACCGGCTGCATTTTACTACTAACCTGAAAGAAGGTGTTGAAAATTCACTTTTCATCTTCATTGCTGTGGGGACACCAACAGGGCCGGACGGCTCGGCGGATATATCGGCTGTAATTTCAGTGGCTGGTGAAATTGCCCAGCACATGACCGAGTATCGCATAATCGCGACCAAAAGCACGGTGCCGGTAGGTACACATAAGAAAGTAACTGAACTGATAGAATCTAAAACAAAGGTGCCCTTCGACTATGTAAGCAATCCTGAATTCCTGAAAGAAGGAGCGGCTGTGGAAGATTTTATGCGGCCGGACAGAATAATAATCGGCACGGAAAAACCCGCGGTGCGGGAATTGATGAGGCAACTATACAGCCCTTTCATGCGTAAGGGAAATCGTATTGTATTCATGGACCCTGTATCAGCCGAAATTACAAAGTACGCAGCCAATACGATGCTGGCTACCAAGATTTCATTCATGAACGAGCTGTCCCAGCTTTGCGAAAAGGTTGGTGCCGACATTGAGCTGGTGCGACAGGGAATCGGCAGTGATTCTCGGATAGGCCGTGCGTTTTTGTTCGCCGGAGTTGGCTACGGCGGCAGTTGCTTTCCAAAAGACATCCGAGCCTTGATACACACCGGCCGAAATGAAGGATTAGAAATGGTCATGCCGAACGCCGTCCAGCAGGTAAACCTGAATCAGCAGCAACGTTTCACGGAACAAATTAAAGAATATTTCGCCGGGCGACAAGAGCAAACGCAACTGGCGGTTTGGGGGCTGGCATTCAAGGCAAAAACTGATGACGTCCGTGAATCGCCGGCGCTTTACTGCATCGAGAGATTCATCGAATGGGGTATGAAAGTAAAGGCATACGACCCCGAAGCGAACAAGACGGCACTCGAAGCACTCGGCGGCAAAATTGAGGTCTGTGATAATGGTTATGATGCTCTCAAAAACGCCGATGCCCTGGTAATCCTTACCGACTGGCAGGAATTCAGAAATCCGGATTTCGACATTATTAAGAAAGAGCTCAAAAAACCTGTCATCTTTGACGGAAGGAACCTTTACGAGTTGGATACGGTCAAAAGATTTGAAATCGAATATCATAGCATAGGCAGAGTCACAGTCGGGATTTGACTTTATGAAAGTATTGGTTACAGGCGCTGCGGGTTTTATTGGCTCGCACTTAACAGAGAGACTTCTAAGCGACGGCTGGCAAGTCGTCGGCGTGGATAACTTCGACGATTTCTATGACCCAAAAGTAAAACGAAGAAATCTTGACAAGGCCCTGCAAGACAAAAACTTTAAGTTAATAGAAGCTGATATCCGTGACAGCGAATCTATGGAAAAAACACTGGCCGACGGCATAGACGCAATCGTTCACCTGGCGGCCAGAGCCGGTGTCAGGCCGTCTATTGAACAGCCTTTACTTTACGCCGATGTCAATATAAACGGTACGATGGTATTGCTCGAAGCGGCAAATAAAAACAATATCGGCAAGTTCATTTTTGGTTCCAGTTCGAGCGTGTACGGCAATAACAAAAAGATTCCTTTTTCGGAAGAAGACAACGTTGATTTTCCAATATCACCATACGCCGCCACAAAAAAGGCATGTGAGCTGATTTGTCATACCTATCACAGCCTCTATGGTATTTCCATTAGCTGCCTGCGTCTCTTTACGGTTTACGGACCGCGGCAAAGACCCGATTTGGCAATCCACAAATTCGCCAGGCTAATCGAACAGGACCAGCCGATACCGGTCTTCGGTGACGGCAGTATGATGCGGGATTTCACTTATATCGACGACATAGTTGACGGCACAGTTGCTGCTATAGAAAAGTGCAGCGGTTTTGAAATCTACAATCTTGGCGAGTCAAGGCCGATAAAATTATCCGACCTGATAGCGGAAATAGAAGCTGCTCTTGGCAAAAAAGCCGAGAAGCAATACTTACCCGCCCAGCCGGGGGATGTCCAGCGCACATACGCCGATGTAACCAAGGCCGTGCGGGAACTGGGCTATCAGCCCCGCACGCATATAAAAGACGGCCTTGCCAGTTTCGTCCGTTGGCTACGACAGTAGATGAAACACCGGTAATGAAGCGGGGTTTATCTGCCGAAAACACTATTATCGCTACCGATAGTTAATTCTCTATTTTGGTGCTGAAAATCCAACCAAAATTTGGTATAATATTTGACCCTGAAAATTAACTTAATCCAGGAAGGTGATGTGGCAAAGAGGCGTAAATATACGCTCTTGTTGGGGGTCTGTGGAGTAATTCTAACCTGTACCATACTCGTATCCCAAGTCTACGGTTTGGCTGAATCCACAGCCTCAGGCGGCTCCAACGCTCAAGCTGTTCACCAGCTCGGTGAAACCGGCGACAATGTCAATGTGGGACTCATAGGGGCAAATAAAAACATCTACGCAGGGCATGAGGCATTCTTCGACAAGGATGTAAACGGCAATCCTATTGGTCTACCACACGCATTCAATCATGATATGACCAGCGATGGAAATGTACCACTCGACCACGACACGTGGATGGCCGGTATCATAGCCAGCCGAGGTGGAAAACTTTATCCTAACGACATTGGTACTGCGCGAGACTGTGAAATTCACTGCATGCGAATCGTTGCTGACGACGACAACGACGTGTATCTGCCTGAAGGACTCAGCGAATTGATACAGATTCTCGGCTGTCGAGTCGTTACAACATCATTTGCCTACGGCGGTACAGCCGATGGGCAAAGTTTAGCAACGCGTGTCTACGACTACTATGCTTTTACTTATGATGACGTTGTTTTCACACATGCCAGCGGCAATGGCAATACTGGTGGTATTTGGGTTGTAGGCGACGCTTTTAATGGCATTACAACGGGAGGGCTTGTAGAAACAAAACCGGGTATATATGGTCAAGTGGGAGACGTCAGCAGTGTTGGGCCAACCACAGACGGCAGAAGAAAACCGGATATAGTTGCGCCGTCAAGTGCGCAACACGTACCGCACCTGGGCACAAGCACATGGCAGATTCCCCCATATGATTCGGGGGCAACAAGCCTGTCTGTACCACATGCTGCTGGAGTAGCAGCATTGTTGGTTGGACTGGCTGATGAAACACTAAATAGCAATGACGGGCACAACGATGTCATACGTGCCGTCATCGTCAACTCGGCTTTTCCTAACATCAAAGACAGGGACGGCGCTTCTACCGACCCAATGAACAATGTCTGGAACACAAACCGAGGCTACGGCAGAATTGACGCACTAAGAGCTTATCAACTACTCAGCACCGCCCAGGTTTACAAGGGTACAACAATCAGCCAGCTAAAAGGCTGGGCTTACGCAACTGTGACCAGCCAGAACCAACAGGATAATTACTATATAGTTGGAGAAAAGAATCATCGGCTGGTCCTTACGGCAACCTGGAATCGAAAAATAAACAGCCCTCCGAACTACAACGAGGATACGCCACCTTTTAATCTCAACCTGACAGTAAAGCATTCCAACGGAACAGTTCTTTTCACAGAAACCGACTTGAACGAAAATCTTGAGAAGGTGGACTTGCTATTGCCCTATGCAGATACTTACACGGTAAATTTGACAAATCCAAACATCAACAAGACAAGAAGTTATGGACTGGCATTTGAATTGATTGAACCGGTACAAGCCGACCTCAATCTCGATTACGGCGTGGATGAAGATGACCTTGTCCTGCTAAAAAATAACTGGCTGCAGAATAACCCGGAAGTGGACACAGCGCTATTCGAAGACGGCACAGTCAATCTTAAAGACTTTGCGGTCCTCGCCAACAACTGGCGCAATTCCAACCCGGCCTACTACAGCCAGTAACATTCCTGTTTCTAATCGACAGCCTTGTTCGCCGTCAATATCGACCTTAGTTATACACACCAATTGGATTATGGAACCTCAACAAGCCAGTTGTTTGCCAAGATAGCCATATCGAGCAGGTTCACTTTAAAGTCGCCGTTCAGGTCACCAAGATAAAGAATCGCAAACTCAGAAGCTCCCATATCTACAATTTCG
>CAZNXD010000192.1:0-3984 GCA_964576935.1 uncultured Pirellulales bacterium
TTATCCATCGACAACCTTGTCTTCAAGGAAGATGGTCAACCAGCATTTAGCGATATTCAATTTGAAGCACTTGAAATGGGAGTTGGACGAGGTGAGAGCGCTCTTGTTGTTTCCCCTACTTCGACAGGGAAAACACAAATCGCGCTTTGGGCAATTGCTCATAGCTTAGAAAATAGAGGCAATACTGTCTACTTGGTTACTCACAGAGCTTTAGCTAAGCAGAAGTTTGAAGATTTTAAGTTGCAGCTTTTAGCCACGCACTTGGATAACGATCCCTCCGAACTTGTTATAGCGACTGGTGACTATGTTGAAGATGCCGAAGGAAATATTCCTAAAGAACCAC
The DNA here is from genome assembly GCA_964576935.1 of uncultured Pirellulales bacterium. GTDB lineage: Bacteria > Planctomycetota > Phycisphaerae > Sedimentisphaerales > Anaerobacaceae > CAYMOE01. The sequence continues at coordinate 344 of CAZNXD010000192.1, forward strand.
TTCGGGTACCTTTAGTGGTAGCAACCTATGAAAAATATCTAGCAATGCTATCCGCATCTGGTATCCCAACTGAAATGAATTCGACAACAATCGTGTGTGATGAAATCCAGTTGATTGGAGATAAGTCTCGCGGTCAACATGTCGAAGTGCTTCTCACTTTATTGCGAAATGCTGGATGGAAACAATTTGTGGGTCTTTCTGCTGTCTTAGAGAATAAAGATGCTCAAGACTTGGCAGATTGGCTGAAAGTCACCCTTGTTTTACAGCACACACGAGAGAAACATCTAACGTATGAATGCTGGACTTCAGAAGGTATTGCTGCTGTAAATTCAGGTTGTCCTGATACAATAGAGGAAGGTTTATCTTTACCTGATGATGTCGAATTGGATCCGATCGACATTCTTTATGAGTTATTAAAAGAAGAAAACCCGCCTTTGCCAATAATCGTTTTTTGTATGAGAAAACAAGATAGTTATGACCTTCCTGAACAATTTCTTGCAAAGCAACGACAACCGAAAGGTCAACTTTTATTTCCATTTGATGGTCTACCTGAGACAAGTGCGGCTGAATTTCTTTCAGAAACCATGTCACAACGGGTAGCTTCACACAACGCTGATTTGACGGAAGAGGAACGTGAAATTGTCGAAACACATCTTTTAGAGGGCAAGCTTGATGTTGTATTTGCTACCACAACACTTGCAGCAGGCGTCAATTTCCCGTTAGGAGCAGCAATATTTGCATCTTGGAAGCGTTGGGATTCTAATCGAAGGACTTATGTGCCTATTGAGCCATCGGAATTTCATAATATGGCAGGTCGTGTCGGCAGGATGGGTTCTGATCATGAACAAGGTCGTGTGATATATATTGCCAATAACCCGTATGAGATTCGAGCTGCTCGCCGATATCTTAATCTCGGAGATCTTCCTTCTCTTGAATCAAGGGTAACTACAGAACGATTTGATCAACTTGCCTTACAGCTTGTTGGGTCAGGATTATGCCATACAAGAATAGATGTTGAAAATCTTATTTGTACCACCTTGAGTGCTTTACGTGAGGAATATCAAAACACGGAAGCATTTAGTCAGTGGCCTACAATAATATCAACAATAATATCAAGTTTGATTAACGATAAATTACTTATAGAAATGACTTCTGGGGAATTAATTGCATCTCCTGTAGGCAAGGCTATAAGTCAAAGCGGTCTTCTTCCTGAAACAGGAGTCTTTCTGCTTAAATATGTTGCTGAAAAGGCTGAACGATTAACCAATTGTTTGCCAAGTAACACAAGTGAGGGAGATATTGATAGTCTAGCGTTTTTGCTCTTTACCGCGTGCTTTTATAGTCCTGAGTTCCAAGGATATCAAGGGAAAGCAGCCACAAGATTTCTTCCTTATCAACTCAGAGATATTGACTTGTTCAATGCAAGCATGTATGACAATGACATTGTTGAGCCACACTGGAGAGCTAATAAGCATCCTGTAAATTCAGCAGCAATTTGTTGTGAATGGATGAATGGGGAGGTGATTAGAAAATTAGAGTCTTTGGCTCCAAGCTTTAGAGCGGGATCACTGCGAGAAATGTGTCGCAACCTTGTGTGGTGCCTGCAGGGATTGTCACTAATCATAACAGCAGCCGCGGACAAACGGGTAGACCCAACTATCCAGCCAAAGGTAATGCAAGATTCCGGCGTAGATATAAATCTACTGTCAAAACTTCCACGACTTATACAAAGACTTGGTTTTAGAATAGCAGAGGGACTTCCAGATGATGTTCTGTGGATGGCTTCATTGAATTCATATGGTTCAGAATATTACCTTAGACGTCACGAGATTCTTGCATTAAAAAAGAATAGCTTCACAACTCCCGAAAAAATCATGCTCGGTTCTGCAGAAGCGGATGAAATAAGACAAATTGTTTTCGATAAAGCCAAACCAACTCCTCTAGCCAAGTCTAATTGGTTAAGAGATACTTGCCGTAACTGGAAGCAGGATAAACGACAAAAGGCTAAAGAGAGGCATCTATATAGGGCTGATAAACTTGGAAAGATTGAGTTAATAAGGGGTTATTACGAATCGTTGGGAACAGACTTTGAAGATGCTTTTGAAAACATCTTAGATGCTTTAAGTATCGGATATGAAAGACTTGATGATAATACTAAAACCGGAGCTCCGGATTATCTAGTAAAACTTCAGGATTCTCCAGAATTAATCTTCGAACTTAAAAGTAAGACTGACGATAAACTCGTAAACTATAATGAAGCAACAGATGTTCTTGGTGCTTCTGAGGTTCATGGTCATAAAGATAAATTCTGTGTAACGCTTTGCCATCCGGGTATAGATCCAAGTGTTCCGTTAGTCATTGTTGAATGTGGAAGATTAAGCGTAGTGGAAAGTACAGACTTGGGAGAAGCTTTGCTTCGTCTTTTCGAGGGCTCAATAAGTCAAGCTCAACTTTGGCAATGGTTAGCAACACCAGGTCAAGCTCTTGCGATAGATTTGCCATATCGAGAGTATTAAGTAACCCTCAAGTTTCATTATTTTTCACTGCGTGCCTCTATGGCGATATAATCAAGTTTTTTAAAGAAAACCGCATTTTTTGCTTGATTTTTGTTAAAAATATGGTATAATACCCGGGTAGTTTACAAATTAGTTAACCTAGGCAACCCAAATATGACCAGTTCCTCTAAAACCATGAACTTTAATCTCTCTACGACCTCCGCGTCTGGTTTTTTACTAAAAAACAGTGTTAATCGGTGTAAATCCGTGTCTAAGAAATTAGTGTTTATTCGTGTTCATTCGTGGTGAAAAAATCAAAAAAAACAATGAATTTTATTACTAAAAACAGTGTAAATCAGCGTAAATCCGTGTCTAAAAATCTATGTGTCCAATTACAACTTATTTTGCAAAACAAAGCCAATTTTCGTCGTTTTTTGCCCAAAAACCGCGATCAGGAAGAAAAACAAACCCAATTCGAACCCAAAACGAACCCAATTTGGAACTACTTGAAAAGTGAATATTGAATCCGGGAAATCAGCGAAATCAGCGTCAAAAGATTATTACCCTTTTCGAGCGGCTCTTTTGCGGTCGCCTTCCTTGAGCAGTCTCTTTCGCAATCTGATAGTCTTTGGGCAGACTTCGACAAGCTCATCGTCCTGGATGTATTCAAGAGCAATCTCGAGCGACATTATTCGCGGTGGACGAACTCTTGCGGCGTCGTCTTTGCCCGATGCGCGAACATTGGTTAGCTGTTTTGCTCTTGTCGCGTTTACGGGGATGTCATTGTCCTTGCAGTGTTCGCCTACGACCTGGCCTTGGTAAACCATCTCGCCCGGCGATACAAAGAAAATGCCCCTGTCGTACAGGGCGTCGAGGGCGTAAGCTGTGACAATACCTGTATCGGTTGTAATCATAACGCCGGCCTGACGCTGTGGTATTGAGCACTTCATCGGCTCATAGCGTTCGAAGGTATGGTGCATTATAGCTCTGCCCTGCGTGGCGTTGAGCATGCGCGCATGCAGACCAAAAAGACCTCTTGACGGAATAAGAAATTCCATGTGAACGTAATCGGTTGTGCCGGCTTTCGAGTCCACAGCAAGAAGCTCCGCCCTGCGGTCGCCGATAAGGCTCATCACAGAGTTCTGA
>CAZNXD010000193.1:0-3972 GCA_964576935.1 uncultured Pirellulales bacterium
CTTTTGTGCATCAGTCCGGTTTCCATGAAACGTTTCGTAGTAACTCTCGTATTTACCGGTCTGCTGGTTTTTACCTAGTGATACTTTAAGCCTTAAACTCCCGTTACGCTCAATGAGACAGCCTTTCATTTATTTTTCTCCTTTTTATTTTTGCTATTTCGTGTTAGCTTATACAAGTTATTATGCAGATTTTTGACTTTCTGATAATGTTGTTCCATACGGCCAGGTAGGTTGAAAGAGCCATCTTGGAAACCTTTAAAGCCAGCCTTTTCAATTATGTCGAAAGGTGCTATTGGTAAATATGCCAGTTCTCTAAACTTAATGGTCTGACTATCCTCTAAAACTGATTGGATTTCCTTCTCCAATGATTCTTTAAGTACCGTCAATTCGGAAATCCAGTCGCGTAATTCTTTTATCATATCAAGGATTTCTTCACGTTTCATATTTCTCCATTTATCGCCCTTTGAAACTGCGGTAAGCCAATAGGCATAAATCCAAATTTGGTAGATTTGGAAATTCATTTGCTTCAACGGTGTTAATTGACCTTGATAGTCATATGATTTAGGAAGTATCGGAGTGTTTTTAAAATCAAAGCTATCAAGGTAAATTTTGTTCAAAGCTCGATGTTCAGCTATAAACGCAGCAGATAAAGCATCGTCTAATTGGTCAAGAGAAGACGTTGCTCTCGGTTGGACACCTCTTTCGAGTGAAAGAATAGGTTGAATCTGCCCTAGTAAAGCAAGCGTATTCGTTTCTAGATAATCTCTGAAAGTACCTGAATCAAGGTCTGTACTATCAAAAGAGCCAAGCATAATAATATGAGATTTCTCCCAAGTAGCGTATTTTTCAGCCCAAAGTAGAAGTGAGGGCGTTTCGTGTATAAACGTACTCAAGTAACTAATCCATTTAGCTTGTCTGACAGTTAAAACATCGTCGAGAGCATCACAGAATCTTTTTGCCTTTAATAGAACCGGAGTCGCTTCAGGGGAGATATTGTGCTTGATGGAAAGTGATAGACTCCATGGTTCGTCTAAGCCTTCTTCTTGAAGTTTGTTAAGTATTGGTCTCAATCCTGCGATATGTTTTTGAATAGCACTAAGTCCTACAGCTTTTTGAGGGTCGTTAAAGAGTATTTTATATCTATCGTGTACCTCTCTAGCATTCCAATAAGGATGTTCGCACAGTATGTCGATGACTAATCCTAGAGTTCCTTCGGGTCTTTTTGCTTTCTTTGAACTAACCATAAATTCCTCTCCAATTCTATAATTATGATATGAATAATTCTATATAAGTCAATAATATCTCTATGCCAATACTATTGACTATTCTATCACCAAAAACTAATAATAGCAACAAGGAACATTACAAGGAAAAGAGATTAAATGGATAACAATAAAGTTGTTTTAACGGTAGAAGAACTAGCAAAAGAACTGCGGATTTCAAAAAGTCTGGCCTATCGCCAGGTAAGAGAAGGAAATATATATTCAATCAAGTGTGGTGACAGGTATCTTATCCCTACGAAGGCATTAGAACGATTACTGAGCGGTGGCGATGACAAAGGCGGGGGCGGTGTCCGCCCCGCCGTAACGATGGATGAATAAGATGACTACCAATGTTGAAACCAAAAGGTATGACATACCTGGCGTTATTATTCTGACTCCCCTACTTCAAGAGGCATTGCGCCTCGGTGCAAAGATTATTTCGGTTGAGGAAAGTGGTTCTTCCCGGGCGGGCGATAGCCCGCCTTCCTATGGGTTTATCACATTATCGGTTAATGAGGACAAAGAAAAAATACCTCATTTGCATTACGTGACTCCTGATAAGCTGGCCTACGCCGTGATAATAGTTAGAGAGTCTAAACGAGTTGAGGCATTTTTAGACTACCTAGAAACCCTTGAAGATAAGCGTGTCTTGGTTGATAACCTGGCTGATGGTAAGCTGGCAAAGCTGGTCAAGCCTTCTGATGCTTCCCGCTATTTTCCTAGGGGTCGTAAACGTATTAAGGCTAAGATATTCAAGCGTCTAGGTCGCTGGTATTACTGCCCTGGTTATCTTCTTAGTCTTACTTTTGACCCTGATAAAATCAATCGTGCTGACGCCTGGCAACAAGTGGGTATATTGAGACGTGAGTTTATGAATAGAGTGAATCGCTGGCGTAAGCGTCACGGCTTGTCTAAAGCAAAGTTTATATCGGTTCTTGAAGTGCAACCTGGCACTGGATACCCACATGTACACCTGGTATTTCCTTATCTTTATTGGCTTGCTCCTATTGACTGGATGACAAAACAGTGGGGGCAAGCTGAAAACTCGGTTGATTACAAAGTTAAAGATTCAATCTCTCCTGTTTCGTATGTCTGTAAGTACATCTCGAAATTGGAAGGTTGGTCTGAGTTGGCTCTGTCGTATATCTGGACTAACAGAACTCGGCTTTACTCGATGTCCAGGGACTATGTTCTTCCTGACTATTCAGACAAACGTGTACCTGAGTGGCAATTTCGGCGCTGTCTAAACAAGTCTCAAGCGGTCAACCTGGTGACTAATGGACTAGGCGGGTATGATACCCTGCTCGGTGCTGATGATTTGGTTAAGGAAATATTACGAAGTGGGTCAAGTCCATGAGTAAATGTGGTTGGTGTGGCAAGGTGATAAATGGTGAGCCTATCATGAGTATCCAAGAAGCGTGTTTATTCATAAGCGATGCTAATACGATAGTGGAAATAATACCTGAGTATGGAGCATATTTCTGCTGTAATGGTTGCGCCTGGGCATTTTCGGTTGAAGTTCATCGGCTGATGGGATTTTCCAGCAAAGACCTGCGGACACATCTTATTTCTATGCATGGGTTCAGTTATCCGCCTGGAAAGACTGCAGGTGGCATGAGGCGTGATTGCCTGGTTGTGGATATAGCTCGCAGTCTAGCTTCAGTGTTCAAGGCTTAAATATGCCGTATTTCTTTCTGAGTTAATACGTACATTTTGAAAACAAGCTGGTCAATTTCCCTATCTGAAGTTTATCTATTAGAAAAATCAGCGCTTCCAAGTTCTTCTAGCCTGAAGCTTCTTAAAGTCTCTCCTAGCCCAATTGAATAGTTGGCTCTGGGTAAATTTGCCATCATGAGCCTTCTGGTGGCAGCTGGGGCAAAGGGCTATCAGGTTATTTAGGTTGTTATTCTGGTTATTCATATCAATATGGTGTATATGGGGCTTGCCCTGATAAGAACAAGACTCATTCTCGCATCTATACTTTGCTCGTTTAAGAATAGCATCCCTCTGACCTGATGAAAGTGGTTCTCTATCAGATGCAACCTCATCAGAAATCGCTTTTTGAATAGTATTTTTAACTTGATGTCCTAACCATCCACGCAATGAAGCATATCTGTAAAGGACATATACCATAAGAACTAGCAATACACTTAAGATAATCCAACCAAGAACTGCGTGTTCTTTCCACCAGCTGGCAAGCAAAGCATACACAACAATAGCAGCGGCTATTGCCCAAACCCAAAAGTCCTCTTTTACCTTTCTGCTTCGTTTCGGCATATATCTCCTCCTATAATTGTGATAATGAACTGGAAGATTTAAGATATAATACAACTTTAGAGTGTTTCCTGTCATTATTAGGTTGGCACTGTCTATATATACCACTATTTGTCAAAACTACTTTGAAGCCTTGAGAGTGAAGGCGGACTAGCTCTCCCTCTCCTGTGTCCGCCGTAGCGAACAAGGACGCAAGCCCCACAGGGGCGCGCAAGCAATACCTGCCTATCAAGATGCTTGCCCTTAATAGAAAATGGCACTAATTTGGCACTAATGATATTCAAGTTGAGTGTGAAAAGTATATTTTTGAGGCTAAAATAGCAGTAGGCATAAAACAATAAAATAGCTTCAAAAACAATTAAAAACTAGGCTAGTTACAGACTCTTAATCAGCAGGTTACAGGTTCGATTCCTGTGCGGCTCACCATTTTTGAGGC
>CAZNXD010000194.1:0-3947 GCA_964576935.1 uncultured Pirellulales bacterium
ATGCTAACGCCCTTTTCATTGGCCATCTTAAGGCCAACCTGAGTTAGCAGGTTACAGAGGCGTTTCGGCTCAGCTCCGTATTTCAACGCCGCTTCAAAGAACTCAGCGGTTGCACGCTCAGCAGTCAGGACACCAGCGTCATAGTTACTCAGGCTGTAATCACTAACGAAACGTAACTGTTTTTCCAAAGGCATTTCACATAAATGTGATTTTATTTCGTTTAATTTTTCCTCAGATAATTCGACAGGCACAAGGTCCGGCTCGGGGAAATATCTATAATCATGAGCCTCTTCTTTTTCACGCTGCAGGACAGTTGACTGGCTTGCATCGTCCCAGCCTCGTGTGGACTTGTTGCCCATCTCCATAACCTTGCCGGTCTCGACGAATTCATCGAGCTGTCTTGAGATTTCGTATTCGATGCTGCGTTCCAAAGCACGGAAGCTGTTGAGGTTTTTGACCTCGACGATAGGCGTCTTATATTCCTTCCCATCTCTGGTAATTATCAGATTAACATTCGGCTCGAAACGCATGTGTCCTTTTTGCATATCGGCTTCGGATACGCCGAGATACCTGACTATTCTTTGCAGTTCAACAGCTAATGCTCTTACTTCGACGGGACTGTTCATATCCGGCTCTGTGACAACTTCCAGAAGCGGCGTGCCGGCCCTGTTTAAATCGACCTGTGAGAAGTTGCCGGCGTGAAGGTTCTTGCCGGCGTCTTCTTCCAGATGAGCCCTTGTGATTCTGATTTTTTTGATTTGCCCTTTTTCGAGCGGTATCTCTATGAAACCTCCTTCGGCCAAAGGCAAATCGTATTGGCTTATCTGGTAGTTTTTGGGCAAATCGGGATAATAGTAGTTCTTTCTGTCCCACTTGGTGAAACTCGCTATTCGGCAGTTGAGGGCCAAGCCGACCATTACGGCAAATTCGTAGGCCTGCTTGTTCATGACCGGCAGACTGCCGGGCATACCGAGACAAACCGGACAGACTCGGCTGTTGGCGACCGCGCCGTATTCCAGTGCACAACCACAGAACATCTTGGTCTTCGTGCACAAGTGCACGTGAATCTCAAGACCAACAATCACTTTGTATTGCAGTTCGCTCATATATATCACTGAACAAGTTGCGGCTCTTTTAAATGGAAGTCTGTATTAGTTTCATGCATTTGGGCAATTCGAAGAAGTTTCTCTTCGTCAAAGGCCGGCGCGAGAATCTGTAAGCCAATCGGCAGATTATTGTCATCAAAACCACACGGGATACTGATACCCGGAATACCTGCAAGATTGGCGGCGATAGTATAGACATCAGCCAAATACATCTGCAGCGGGTCAGCCATTTTTTCGCCTATTCTAAAGGCAGTAGTAGGCGAGACCGGCATCATTATGCAATCGCAACTCTCAAAGGCTTTGGTGAAATCACCGCGTATCAGGTTCCTGACTTTAAGGGCTTTAAGGTAATACGCATCGTAATAGCCGGCCGACAAAGCGTATGTGCCGAGCATGATTCTGCGTTTGACTTCCTGGCCGAACGCTTCGTCACGACTCTTCGAATATACCTCAATGTAGTCTTTCGGCTCGGCTGTTCGATGGCCATAGTGAACCCCATCATATCGGGCGAGATTGCTCGAAGCTTCGGCGGTAGCTATCATATAGTAGGCGGCTATAGCGTAATCGAAGTGCGGCATTTCGATTTCAATTAATTCAGCGCCAAGTGTTTTATACAACTCTAAAGCACTGTCAATCGCCTTTTGCACCGTATCGTCAGCGCCGGAATTGAGTTGCGGAACGATACCGATTCGAAGCGGCTTGACAGGCTCGTCAAGTTTGGCCAGGTAATCCGGCACAGGAGCGATACTCTCATCGACACTAGTGCTGTCCCTGGAATCATGGCCTGCAATGACATTCATAAGCAATGCAGCATCAGCAACGGTCTTAGTCAAGGGTCCTATCTGGTCAAGGCTCGAACCATAAGCAACTAACCCATAACGTGAGACTCTGCCGTAGGTGGGTTTTAGGCCGACTACCCCGCAAAAGCTGGCAGGTTGACGAATCGAGCCTCCGGTATCAGAGCCGAACGCGCCAAAACAAAGCCTTGCCGCCACAGCCGCCGCGGAACCACCGCTGCTTCCGCCGGGGACTCTTTCAGTACACCACGGATTAACAGTTTTTTTCAGGCCGGAGTTTTCGGTACTCGAGCCCATGGCAAATTCATCGAGATTAGTCTTGCCGATGATGACGGCATCGGCGGCAAGCAGTTTCTCAACGACTGTCGCGTTATATGGAGCATGAAAATTCTCAAGAATCTTCGAGGCACAGGTCGTTGCGCCAAAAGTTGTGCATAGAACATCTTTGATTGCGATAGGAACACCGGCCAATGGCCCGATTGCTTTTCCAGCGGCAATTTTTTTATCGACCCGCTGTGCGTCGGCAAGGGCCTGGTCTTTGAAAATGCTGATATATGCACCGATTGTGGGTTCATACTTTTCTATTTCTTCCAATACCGCATTTGTGGCATCGAGGCTTTTGGTTTGACCACCGGCGATTTGGTCTCTCAACTTTACACAGCATAGATTTAACAGCTCCTTTGACATATTCTACGCGCCGCTTTCATCGAGGATTTTGGGTACTTTGAAAAACTCGCCGTCGTGTTCCGGAGCGTTGGCGAGGGTTTTTTCTGTTCCGAGCGACTCTTTCACTTCATCGGCGCGGAATACATTACTGATAGGTAAACAGTGAGCAAGCGGCTCGACGTTGTCAGTGTTAAGCTCGTTCATCTTTTCAACGTATTCGAGTATCGCGCCTAACTGATCTGTGAATTGCTCAATCTCTGCTTCGCTTAGCTGCAAACGAGCGAGCTTGGCAACCTTCTCAACATCCTGTTTGCTGATTCGCTGGGCCATTGGTCAATTTTCCATAAACAAAAAGCGAGGCAACAGGCCGCCTCGCTTTTTCAATTCTACAACTTTTGTTGGTTGGTCAGCTTGCGGCCTTTTCAGATGGATTGTAGTTTCTCTTCGTGGGCTTCTGGACAAGACCCATTCTAATAGCTTTAGCTGAGACCTTTATACGACAGACTTTGCCGTCGATTACAGCCCTTACTTTTTGGATATTGGGCTTGAACTTCCTTTTGGAAATACCAGTAACTTTTCGGCCGACACCGCCAAGGTACTTGGCTTTACCCCTGCGGGAGATGCTTCTGCCGCTGCTGGTTCTTTTTCCCGTAAAATAACAAACTCTGGCCATACAAAACTCCCTACAGTACTGTTTTCACCTTATGTGACCGCTATCGGTATAAACGAGTGAGTATAAAACCTTCCGGAAAAATTACAAGCCTAAAACAGTCACCAAATGCTGTTTTGGCTGGAAAAGCGGTATGTATCGACCTTTAAGTCGGGCTTTTAGCGGATATGCAACCTGAAAAGAAGGTTCTTGGGCTACTTTTTGCGGCCTTTGGCAGGAGACAAATTTGCCGCTTTTATCCGCCGGTCTACAATCTGCTGCACAACGCTAACAAAATTATCGTCACCCGAGCCGCCGGCAAGGAGCCTGGCTTGCAAGTCTTCGGGCAAAGATGTCCACAAACGCAATGCAGCCTCTACAGCGCGCTTTTGAACCTGCCCCCGTGCTTTCCACTGCTTTTCGAACTTATTCAGCACGGATATCTTGATATCTGCGGCCAATGTTTTCTCGTCTTTCTTATATGCCATAAGCTTAAGCCAAATAATTTTTCTTAGAACACCCTAATTTGCCTTTTACTCCGCTAATTAAAGTATAACTCGAAAAGTCCGTGTTGCTTAGTGGTCTCGAAACCATGAAAAACCTTCAGTGAAGACAGGACGGGTGCGCGATTGTTCTGTTTAAAGCCAAGCCCTTAGCCAAAAGAATCCCGTCACGTCGGAAAGTCCTTTCGGCACGTAACTTCATTAAAGACAGGCAACTAAAGGAAAT
>CAZNXD010000195.1:0-3939 GCA_964576935.1 uncultured Pirellulales bacterium
ATACGATGGGCAGCATCACCAGAAATAGAGAAGGCGTTGAACTGGCGGAGATGGGCTTTATGGCCGAAGCCGGCGCGGTTGGTTTTACAGACGACGGCAGTGGTGTTCAAGACCCTGCTGTAATGCTAAGGGCCCTCAAATACGCCGCTATGTTCGATAAAGTGATTTCTCAGCACTGCCAGGATGACGCTTTTGCACGCGACGGAGTGATGAATGCCGGATACAACGCGACGGTATTGGGTCTTCCCGGTATAGACGTGCTGGCTGAAGAGGCTATGCTGTGGCGGGATATTCAGCTTATAAAAAAGACCAATGTTTGCTATCACGCTCAGCACATATCAACTGCCGGTTCGGTCGAGCTTATACGTCAGGCTAAGCAGCAGCACCTGCCGATAACCTGCGAAGTAACGCCTCATCATTTACTTCTTACCGATGATTGTTGTGCCGATTACGATACGAATTACAAAGTGAATCCGCCTCTGCGTACAAGTGCGGACATTGATGCATTAAAACAAGCCGTAAAAGAAGGTCTTATCGATGCCCTTGTCTCCGACCATGCGCCGCACCTGCAAAGCGAAAAGGAGCTTGAGTTTCTAACGGCGCCGTTTGGAATAGCTGCTCTGGAATGTGCTTTGAGTTTATATGTTAAGGCCCTGATTGAGCCTGGAATTATTGATTGGCCGCAACTGATAAAAATGATGACCTGCAATCCCGCGCAAATCATCGGCGTTGACAAAGGGACTCTGACCGTCGGTAAGCAGGGCGACGTTACCATAATCAACCCTGAAGCGCAATACACAATCGATACGAGCAAGTTCCTTTCAAAAAGTCGCAATTGCCCATATAATGGCTGGCAGGTAAAAGCAAAAGTTGAGGCGACTATTGTCGGGGGTGAAATAAGATTTCAGGCCTGACTATCAGGCATCAAGTATCGAGCATCGAGCATGTTTATAATAGATGGTTATAATCTTCTGTGGTCTGTCCATAAGGAAGCTGACCATGGTGAGCTTGACGACTTACAGCTTTGCCGACTGATAGGCCAATATCTCAGGCTCATACGGCGGCAGGGCCAGATTGTCTTTGACGGTATAGGTCCGCCGGATAAAGTTCCATTTGGGCACATATCAAATTTGGAGGTAATCTTTTCCGGGCAAACTAAAGACGCCGACACTGTTATAGAAGCAAAAATAGCTGCTGATAGTGCGCCAAAACGTCTTACTATTGTCAGCAGCGACCAGAGGATTCGCAAAGCGGCACGGGCCGCAAAAGCTGTTTCGGTAAAATCAGAAAAATTTTACAGCTGGATGATTCAATTACTAAGCCGAAAAAGACCTCAAGCCGAGCCTTCCGAAAAAAAACTCGGCCTGGACCAGGCCCAAACCAAACAATGGCTCAAGTATTTTAACCTTGAACAGTAGTTTCATCTATGCTACCCTTAGGACATCTGAGCAGGTAAAACAAGCTTTTTTGGGTTTAATTCTTGATGTCTGTCAACACAAACAGCAAAGCAACCCTACTGAACGAGATTCACATGTTCGCAGAGGAGTTTATGCGCGGTTCGACGGGAACTGCTGCAGCTTCTGGAGCACCGAGCGAAAACGACGGCCGATATAGTCTGCTGCGGAGCCTTTTTGAAAACCATCTACATGCAGTATGTATAAAGGACGTTGAGGGTCGTTTTTTGGTTTGCAATAGTGCGATGCTGCAATTAATGCAGGTAAGCTCTGCGCAAGAGCTGATTGGTCGAACCGAATCCGATTTCAAACCTCAGTCAGATGCTCAGTGTTGGCGTCAAATGGAACAAAAAGCCGTCCAAACAGGCAAACCGTGTATTGACTGCGAGCTGCGGGTAACAGATAGCCAGGGTAATCATAGGTGGTACCTGGTTACTATTGCACCTGTTGCAGATGAAAGTGGTGACGTAGTTGCACTTGCAGAGATGAGCTTCGATGCCACTGAAAAAATCATGGCAAGAAAGAACCTTGATGAATCCGAAAAAAGATACAGAACTCTGTTTGACGGCGCTGCCGAAGGAATAATCGTTGCTGATGCAGAAACAAAGAGTTTTATTTATGCAAATCCGGCCATTTGCAAAATGCTCGGTTATTCTGAGCAAGAGCTTACCTCCATGGGTGTTGATGATATACATCCTAAAGAACATCTGCCCCGGGTTCTTGCTGAATTTAAAGCCCAGGCGAAGGGCCAAAAGAATCTCGCGGTGGATATGCCTTGCCTGTGCAGGGACGGCAGTATCAAATACGCCCTTATAAACACCGCGAAAGTAATTTTAGATTCAAAAAAATGTGTAGTAGGTTTTTTCACAGACGTAACCGAGCTCAGGCAAACACAGCAGGAGTTAGGCAAAATCCAAAAGCACCTGAAGCTGATTCTCGATTATTCTTTTGACGGGATAAATATTGTTGAATTTGATGTCAAGACTCGCAAGCGTCGCTTGGTTTTCAGTAACGACAGATACATAGAAATGGCCGGGCGCAGCCGTGAAGAGCTAACTGCTACCGAAGACCTTAACAAGTTGGTGCGCTATTCTGTGCCTCAGGAGACTATGACCAGATGGCGCAAAAGCATAGTGGACCAGGTTCCATATAAAGGCCAGGCCTCCTGGATTCGCCCTGACGGCAGGGAAAATTACTATGAATGGGCGGCTGCACCTGTCAGAATTGACGGCCGTTATTACATTGTTGGGATTGACCGAGATATTACCGAGCAGATAAAGGCCCAAGAGAAACTTCAAAAAGCCGAGGCCGGATACAGAGCTCTTGTCGAGCAGATACCTGCTATTATCTACACTGCCGCATTAGATGAGGCATCAACAACGCTTTTTGTCAGCCCACAGACTAAGACTATCTTAGGGTTTTCGCCCGAGCAATATGAGCAGGACCCGGATATTTGGCGAAAGCAGTTGCATCCTGAAGACAAAACTCGTGTTAAGGATGAATTAGCCGCCGCCAAGAAGCGGGGAGGAAGCTTTTGTTGTGAGTATCGAATGCTGACTGCTGCCGGCGAGGTAGTGTGGTTCCGGGATGAAGCGGCCATTATCAAAGACGAAAAGGGCAAGCCTTTGTTCCTGCAGGGCGTAATGTTCGATATATCCGAGCGTAAACGGGCTGAGCGGGAGTTGGAGCAAATCAAGCAGGAACTTGAAGTGCGTGTCAGGCAGCGTACGAAGGAGCTTCAGCGACTGAATAAGGAACTTCGTTCGCTTGCTGCGGAATTATCATTTGCTGAGGAAAGAACCAGGCGCCAAATCGCAACTGATGTCCATGACCATATCGGCCAGAATCTTGCCATTGCCAAAATTAAACTGCAGGCACTTGCCGAATCTTCTTTAAGTAAAAAAGCCGAACAAGAGCTCAAAGAAGCCCGGGATTTAATTACGCAAATAATTGAGAGCGCACGGTCGCTTACGTTTGAAATCAGCCCGCCTGTACTATATGAACTTGGATTTGAGCCGGCCGTAGAGTGGTTATTGAGAAAGAGCAGAATACAGGCCGGATTGGTCACTCAGTTCAGTACCGACGGCCAGCATAAAGAACTTCATGAAAATGTCAGCGTTTTTCTATTTCAGGCGGTTCGGGAACTGCTTGTAAATGTCACTAAACATGCCGAAGCTCGTCATGTGGATGTATCTGTAAAACGTATCGAGAATGAAATCCGGATATGTGTTGCTGATGATGGTAAAGGATTTAATATGCAGAACATTGCTTCCATGGCACGGAAAGAGGCCGGTTTTGGCTTGTTTAGTATCAGGGAAAGAATTAATCATATCGGGGGTCGGTTAACTGTCGAGTCAAAGCCGGGTTATGGCACTAAAATCACACTTGCCGCACCCCTGGCCTGCAATCGACATAGGGCGAGGGACGTAAAATGAGTATACGAATCTTATTGGTTGACGACCACGCAATTACGCGGGAAGGTCTG
>CAZNXD010000196.1:0-3925 GCA_964576935.1 uncultured Pirellulales bacterium
CGGCTCTGATGAACTGGTTCGCCAGCGAAGCCGGCATACCAGCCGACCAGATTAACGTATTACTGGGTGGCGCCGATTATCTGGCAACAGATATTCAGCCTTGCGAGGCTTGTGCAAGACTGAAAGCTCAGGCAGATGCTATGGGCGGCCTTGGTGCCGACCAGGTCAACGCCTGGGCAACTACGGTAAGAACAGCCTTGGTTGGTCCTCCCACACCTGAAATGATTGCAGGTATCAGGACGGCCTTGGCGGATAATCCGGCAGCCCTTAGCTTCGATGATGCAGCGACCGAGTATGTCAGGATTCTCAACGAAGAGCTTGGTATTCCTGCTGAAGATGCTCTTGCTATGCTGACCGGCAACTATGCTCCTGACCATGCCGACCTTGGTGCTTATGTTGGCGCCAGAAGCGGTCTATAACAGCATTTGTTGATTAATAAAAAAGCCTGCCTCCGCTCGGCGGAGGCAGGCTTTTTCTTTGCTCTTTATTCACCAGAAAAACTTTTCAGCAGGCACCTTAAAGCTATCCCGCTCCAAGCCCTTAGCGTTACAAAAACGGCATTTTTTCGGCAAAAACGGGCTTTTTTTAAGATATTTTGCGAAATTTCAAGATAGACGCAATAAAAAACCGTTCAAATCGTCTATAATCCTGACTGGTCAGTTCTGTCTATGGAGGGGCTCAAAAATCCAGCGGCAGGGGTCATTTTCGCACTTTTGGAAGAGGAGCGATGATTCATAACAATAAGCGAAAGCAGATTATGCGAGTGGTCGAAAAATTGGCCACCAACCACCGCAGATTCCACGAGATTACCTTAGACGAGGTAGCTGAAGCCGCCAAGGTCGGCAAGGGAACAATCTATCATTACTTCAAGGATAAGGAGGATTTGCTGTTCCAGGTGGCTACTTCCGGCTTCGATGAGCTTTGTGAATTATTCCAGCAGAAGATTCAGGGCAACGGTTCATTCTCTGAGAAACTCCTGAATGTATGTAAGGAGATTGAGAAATTTTTTGCCGCCAGACGAGAACTTGTTCGGATTATGCAAAGCGAAGCTGCTCTTGTCTCCTGGCGCGAAGATGAGATTCGCCAACGATGGCTGGCTAAACAGAAAATACTTATCGACGCTCTCGCAAATGTGTTGTCCGACGGCGTGGCCGAGGGGGCGATAAGAGCTGACATTCCAGCATCAGTTCTGGCCACTTTTCTGTTCGGAATGCTGCGAACCAGAGCGAGGGGCTTAGATAATAATCCTGACGATAAGAAGGACTATTATTTATTAGTGGAGTTGTTTCTCAATGGCGTGCATCTGCCGTCCGAGAGTTTATCTCTAAATAAAATGCCTGCGAAAAAATCTATGCAGGATTGAACAAGTGGGTGTGATGATAAGAATAAAGAGACTATTTTGTACAGACGAACGAGGCGGTAAGTTTTTCGCGCTGGTTTGTGTTCTGCTTCTAACATTGCTCATTGGGTCAGGGTGTCAAACTCCTACCGAATATCGGCTTGAGGCTGACCAGACGGGGCAGAATATCATTCAGCAGAAGACCTCAGAATCTTTAGGCCGGGCGATGCGAATTGACATTGAACGCCCAAGCAATATTCTTCGTCGAAGACTGCTTTTGGAACAGGACCTTATATACTCGGATGAAGCTTCGCTGGGGACCGACCAACTGACCCCTATAGAGCATTGGCCTGAGTCAAACTATCCTTCAGCTGTGGAGGCACTTGACCCGATTGTGCTGATTGAGCCAAACGAACCGGTCAGGTTGACGCTTTTGCAGGCGTTGCAGATAGGGGCCCGCAATAGTTTTGATTACCAGGAGCAAAAAGAAGAGATTTTCAAAAAAGCATTATTGCTTGATTTAGAGCAGGACGCATTTCGAAATACTTTTGTCAGCCAGGTGGAGACCCTTCTTAGTACCGATTCCACCGGCGACAGAACTGTTAGCGGAACTGTAACCAGCGGCGGAGTCGGTCTTAGCAGAAAGCTCGAAAGCGGAGCTGGGCTGACTACGGCACTTGCGATAGATTTAGCTAACATTACAACCCTGGGGGGCTTCTCAGCTTTTGGTATTAGTGGTGATGCTTCTATTTCGATACCACTGTTAAGAGGTTCCGGCAGGCATATCGTTACAGAGGATTTGACGCAGGCTGAAAGGGAAGTCGTTTACGCGATTTATGAATTTGAGAGGTTCAAGAAGACTTTTGCTGTGGGTGTTGCCTCGGACTATTTGTTGGTCCTGAACCAGCTGGATGAAGTTAAAAACAGTGAAGGCAATTATCGAAGCCTTATAACCTCCACCCGCCGCAGCCGCAGGCTTGCTGAAGCGGGTGAGATGGGATTAATTGAAGTCGGCCAGTCCGTGCAGAACGAACTAAGGGCAAGGGAGCGATGGATACGTTCCAGGGAGAGTTACAAGAAGAGCCTGGACTCGTTCAAAGGTCTTTTGGGACTGCCCCCCGATGCCAGGATAGAATTAGACAGGTCCGAGCTGGAAAAACTCGCGGAGCCGACTAAAATAATGATGGAGGAAATCGATAAACAGGAACAGATGCAGCAAACTGGTGATGTTCTGCCGGCTGATGCACCTATAGAACTGGTTGAGCCGAACCGTGAAGACGCCGGGCCGTATGAAATTGAAGCATTGGTTGCTATGCAGCTGGCACTGGATAATCGGCTGGATTTACGTGTTGCGACGGGAAAAGTGTACGACGCGCAAAGAAAGGTCGTTGTTGCCGCTGACCAGTTGGGCGCCGAGCTGACACTCCTCGGCTCGGCAGGTTTGGGAAGCAGCCGGTCGATTTCCACGGCGACTCAGGACGATGCACAATTACGCTTTGACAAGGCGAAGTATTCAGCTCTATTGACCCTCGATTTGCCGTTTGAGAGGACCAGAGAGCGCAATGAGTATCGCAACAGCTTTATCGAGCTTGAACGGTCCACAAGAGATGTTCAGGTTCTGGAAGATAGAATTAAACTTGCTGTTATTAATGAGCTTCGAGATTTGATGCAGGCAAGAGAAAGCCTGTATATCCAGGTCAAGGCTGTATATGTCGCCCAAAAGCGTGTGAAAAGCGTTGCTCTGTTTCTCGAAGCGGGCAGGGCCCAGATACGTGATTTGCTGGAGGCTCAGGAAGCTCTGCTTTCGGCTCAGAACAGTCTGACAAGGGCGGTAATCGATTACCGGGTCGCTGAATTGCAGTTGCAGCGCGATACCGGATTGCTTAAGGTGGATGAAAAAGGTTTATGGCAGGAATTCAATCCAGAGGAAATAGAAAATGTCAGCGGATAATGCAAAACCCAAATTTATTAAAAGTGTCTTACTGAAAATAGTAATAGTAGTCGTTCTGGTAGCTCTTGCCGGCGGCGCCGTCTTATGGTTTGGCGGAGTGGGTGCTGAAAATGAGCTGGACAGTGATGTGGCGACCTTTACCGTAAAACGCGGGTCTTTGACTATCAGTGTGACCGAATCTGGAACCATTAAGGCCAGAGACCAGGTGATTCTCAAAAACGAGGTGGAAGGAAGAACCTCTATCATTTCACTTGTTGACGAGGGAGTAAAAGTCAAAAAAGGCGACCTGCTGGTTGAGCTTGATTCGAGTGGATTAGTGGACAACAAGGTTGACCAGGAGATAAGGGTACAAAATGCCGAAGCCTCTTTCGTAAGTGCCAGTGAGAATTTTGAGGTAATAAAAAATCAGGCACAAAGTGACATCGACAAAGCCCAGCTGGCTTTCAACTTTGCCAAGCAGGACCTGAAAAAGTACATAGAGGGCGAATACCCGAATCAACTACAGGAGGCCGAGGCAAAAATTACCCTTGCCGAAGAGGAACTTGCCCGCGCTACGGAGACATTGAAATGGTCAAAGAAACTATTTGAAGAAAAATTCATTTCACAGACGGAACTGCAGGCTGATGAATTGGCTG
>CAZNXD010000197.1:0-3917 GCA_964576935.1 uncultured Pirellulales bacterium
AGCTCATCCGGCCGGCGGTGAGAGTCAATGAAACAATCCTGAAAGACTACAGGCCAATTATGTACCGAGGCCAAATCACCCGTTGCGAGTTTTACGCAGGCCTTTAACATCTTTCGGCGATGTCCCATGAACAGGCTCACTACCTGCGTCAGGATTCGCATATTACGAATTCGCTCAACCTTGATTGGATTTCTTACGAAACTCACCATGGCAGAATCAACCTGTGGCTGGGGCCAAAAAACCGTAGGCTTGAGGACCCTCTCCATCTTTACCTCTCCCATAGCAGCTAACAGGATACTCAGAGTTCCGTAGTGACTGCTAGCCGGTTCGGCGGTCATTCGCTGGGCTACTTCCTTTTGCACGGTTACGTACATGCAGTCAGCTACCATGTCGCTGGTGACAAGATTAAGCATCACCGGACAGGCAACGCTGTAAGGTAAATTCGCCACCAACATTAATCGCCCGCTGTGTTGGCTTTTTGCCTGCTCGAGAGCATTCAATACGGATGCATCGATAGTGTTTTTATTTTGCAGAGCATCAGTGATGATGATTTGCACATTTTTTGCATCATACAGCTGCTGTTTTGTTATCTCGGCCAGTGTTTGTTCAATCTCGACCGTTATGACCTGCCCGGCTCGTTGCGCCAGCTCCTGGGTTAATGAACCTGTACCGGGGCCAACTTCAAGCACAATGTCATTGCTGTGGATGTTCGCCATCTCAAGTAACAGACGCATTAAGTTAAGGTCGATGAGAAAATTCTGTCCGCGCCTGGTGTTCGGGGAGAAATTTGCCGAGGCAAGAAGTTCCTGGATTTGCTGCTTAGTCTGCATCTACAAGAATTTAGAATTAAGAATGTATAATTAAGAAGTTGTAAACATAATTTACTTCATTTGCTGGACCTTTATTGCCGGCGAGTTTTCCTGACGATAGTAGTGAGAATAGCTACAATTTCATTTGCCTCTTGTGTCAGTTTGTTGAGTTTATTTTCCGTCACAATCCGTGTTGCGACAAACAATTTGATCCAGTAAAGAGTTTCTCTTGCCTCTTTCAGGGCAATATTGCACTTGGAAATGAAGTCAGCCCTGCTCTGGCCTGCGGTTGCCTCTTCGAGGTTTGCACCGATTGCCGTTCCTGACCTTAACAGTTGTCGGCCCAGTATTTCTCCGCCGGACTTGAGTTTTGATAGGTGCTGATAAAGCTTTACGATACGACAAGCAAAGGAGAAAGTTCGCTTTTGAATATCTTTCTTTTTGGAACTTTCTTCAGCTTTTTTCATTTCTTGCCTCCTGCTTTTAATTCTGAATTCTGAATTTTACATTCTAAATTCCTGCGGGTCTTTGCCATTTGTATTGCAACTTTTATCGCTGATTTCATACTGGCGGGGTTTGCGACGCCCTGGCCTGCAATGTCAAAGGCCGTACCGTGAGCGGGTGAGGTCCTTATGATAGGTATGCCTATTGTGATATTTACTGCTTCTTCAAACGCCAGCAGCTTAACGGGTATCATCGCCTGGTCGTGGTACATAGCAACAACTGCGTCAAACTCGCCGTCTCTCGCCCGTCGAAAGAGCGAATCAGCGGGGATAGGGCCTTGGCAGTTTATACCCTGTTCCTGGGCAAGTAGAATCGCCGGTGAGATTATTCTTTTTTCTTCGTCGCCAAACTGGCCATCTTCGCCCGCATGAGGATTAAGAGCTGCTACACCTATGCGCGGATTAATGTAACCGAAGTAATCTTTCAAGGCATCATTAAGCAAGTCTATCGGCTCAAACACACAACCGATTGTGAACTTGTGGCGCACTTCAAAAAGAGCTTCATGAATCGTTGCCAGCGCGACCTTGAGCGGCCCGGCGACGAACATCATTGCTTTACGTTTTGCCTTGCACTTATTAGCGAGCATTTCCGTATGGCCCGGCCAGGACGCGCCGGCGAGCTTCCAGCTTATTTTGCTGATAGGAGCAGTTACCACCGCATCTATAATCTCATCTTTTGCCGCCTCGATAGCATCAAGACAAAATCTAATCGAAGCTTCGCCGCCTGTCTTGCTGGGCTCTCTAACCCACGGCGGGACCGAATAGTCATCATAATCGGCTACAACTACTTTGTATGGGTATTCTCTGCTGATTTTTTCGTGCTGATGCCGGCCCCAGAAAGGTTCAATCTCGGCCTTGTCCGCCGCGTAGCGAAGTTGCTCGTCCATTCCGAAGATAACGTACTTGGCGGCCTTGCGTAGCTGCGGTTCGTTCAGCGCCTTGACGACGACCTCGGGACCAATGCCCGCCGGGTCACCCATCGTGACGCCTACGACCGGCTGCTCTGCAATCGAATTGTTTACGCCGTTGTCACTCACTGTTATATGTGTCGCCTATTCAAAAGCCCATTTGTTCGAGCTTGTCCATGGTAAGCTTGCCCCGGCTCGGCAGGATATTGCCGAGCTGTCGTTTTATTACCTTTACTATTAAATCGATTTCAATATTGACTTCGTCACCGACCTTTGCTTTTCCGAGAGTAGTCCTTTTCAAAGTCTCCGGTATCACTGCAACGCCGAAAGTCCTGTCATTCATATTCGCTATTGTCAGGCTGATGCCGTCCACAGCCACCGAGCCCTTTGGTACCATCTGCTCAAGCAGCTCAGTAGCCGCGGCGAAGCTTATTTGCCAGAACTGACCCTGCCGGTCGATTTTCTCAACCTTGGCTGTGGCATCTATATGCCCCTGAACAAAATGTCCGCCAAAGCGGTCGTCGGCCTTCATGGCTCTTTCGATATTGACCGGAGAACCCGCAATCAAGTTTTTCAGCGTGGACCTGACCAGTGTTTCACCGCTGACGTCGAATCCTGCAACGCCCGCCTCAAGGCCGGTAACCGTCAAACAAACGCCGTTTATCGCAATACTGTCGTCGGTCTTACATCCCGCGGCAAGTGAGCCCAGGTCAATGCCAAGCTGCATCGACTCCGCAGTCCGCCGGACCGATTTAACCTTTCCGAGCTCTTCTATGATTCCTGTAAACATTTTAGCCCAAAACCATAAAGATTGTTGTGCATTAGCTATTGATAACATGAAGTCAAACGGCTAAAATAAATTATAAGCCTACACGCATACACAATCAATAAAAACAGGGGTAAATGTTGCCATGGATACCTTTTGGCTGAAAGTAGCAGCAATTGTGGCAGTCCTTATTGTCGCAATTGCCGTTGTGGTCAAGTGGACCTCGAAGGGTATTGAAGAAGCACAGAATCCCGAACAGACTTTTTCCGATATGGTCCAGAAAGACAAGAAAGATATGCTGGCCGAACCGAGCGCTAAAGACCTTACAAAGCCATCAGAAGAGCCCGCAGCTGTCAAGCCTGACGAACCGTCTGAACCTGTCACGCCGCCAAAGCCCACTGAGCCGGTTACGTTCTACTTTACGGAACTCTCAGAGATAGAGCAAATCGAAGCCGAAAGACTTCTTGCGCTGGTTCCTTCCGGTCGAAGCATGGGCAGACTGCCGATGACGGGCTTTAACCTTATGGTTGAGACATGCCGCCAGATGATGGGGCGATTTCCGGGCAGTATTTACGACTACAAGGCCAGAAGAGCCTTAGGCGAGATGCCAGAACGCTTCAGAGCCAGATACGATATAACCGAGGACGATCTTGATTTGACACGCTTTACTAAACCTCGGCCGAATACAAAACCTTAGACCATCAAGGAGGATGATTGATGACAGCCTCGACGGTCACCCACGGTATACCAACATTATCCATCGTCGCACAGTCGTTGCCCGAGGCATGGGAAAAAGCTGTCCTGGCAGTATGGGATAACGGCCTGGAAATTAAAACTCAGTATGACAAGCCCGAAGACCCGCTGAGCAAAGACGCCACAGTTATAATAACAGTTCATGAACCGTTCGCCGAACCGCGCATTCACAAAAATT
>CAZNXD010000198.1:0-3895 GCA_964576935.1 uncultured Pirellulales bacterium
CTTGACCATCATCGGCAAATCCGACGGGGACTGCCGGAAGTAATATTCTGCCCCGGCAAAACCACCGAGCAAATCATAAGCATCTTCGATTCGCTGGCACAAAAAGGACATAACGTGTTAGCTACCCGCGCGGAAAAAGATGTCTACGAAGCGCTTGCAGCAACAGGTAAGTTCGACGGCATAAAATACTATGAGCTTTCCCGGACAATATTACTCGAGCAGGAGAAACCAAACCTCTCGCAAACAGTTATTCCTATAGTAACAGCAGGCACAGCCGATTTGCCGGTCGCAACCGAAGCACAAGTGACATGCCAAGCGATAGGCCAAAAAACGGAATTGATTTGTGACGTCGGCGTGGCTGGGATTCATCGACTGTTCGATAAGGTTACGCAGCTTCAAAACGCCAACGTACTGATTGTCATAGCCGGGATGGAGGGAGCTTTGGCAAGCGTAGTAGGCGGGCTGGTTAACTGTCCGGTCATCGCTGTACCGACAAGTGTCGGCTATGGTGCGAACTTCGGGGGGGTATCAGCACTTCTTACGATGCTCAATAGCTGCGCAGCAGGGGTTTCAGTAGTTAATATCGATAACGGCTTTTCCGCCGGCGTAAGCGCAAGCCTAATAAACCGCAAGGCGGAAGGTAAATAGCCAGCTAAATCAAGTATTTCTAAGTTACGTTTATGAACCTCCAGGACAAATACAAAAAGTTAAAAGAAATTCTCACCGGCTTAGGTAATTTGCTTATTTCATATTCAGGCGGTGTGGACAGTACATTTCTTTTGAAGGTCGCGGCTGATACGCTCGGCGAGGATAAGGTTATTGCATGTATTGCCCGCGGACCTTCACTTCCTGAAAGTCAGTATGCACAGGCGGTAAAAATGGCTGAGGATATAGGTGTTAAGCTGATAACCATACAGGCCGACGAGATGAATGATACAGCATATCTGAAAAACCAGGCCGACCGATGCTATCACTGTAAGAGTCACTTATTCGAGCAATTGAAAAAAATTGCACAAGACCATGGATTAGACACTATCGCGTGCGGGCACAATTTTGACGATACAAAAGACTATCGGCCGGGTAATACGGCCGCTAAGAATTTCAGCATTGTCTCGCCGCTTATTGAAGCCGAACTGACCAAGCAGGACATTCGAGATTTGAGTAAAAGTTTGAACCTGCCGACTGCGGATATACCGGCATCACCGTGTCTGGCATCAAGAATAGCGTACGGCCTTGAAATAACCGAGGAAAAGCTCAAACAAGTCGAAGAGGCGGAAGAATTTTTGCGGAGTCTCGGTCTGGTAGAATTCAGAGTGCGCCATCATGATGAGCTGGCGCGTATTGAAGTTCACGCCGAAGATATGTCGAAGCTGATGGAAGAAAGTTGCCGCCAAAAGGTCGTCGAAAAACTCAAAGAGCTTGGCTTTAAGTTCGTGTCTCTGGATTTGGCGGGCTTTCGCAGCGGCTCGCTGAATGAAGCGTTGTCGGATAATGAAAAAAAACACTACTTACCGCAGGAATGATTCGAGATTGATATATGGAAAATATTGAGCGCATAGGCATTTCGATGAACAAAAAGCTGCTGGCTGATTTTGACAAATTCATCGCCAAAAAGGATTATCAAAGCCGTTCGGAAGCTATTCGAGACTTGATAAGAGAACAGCTAAGCTGCGAGCAGATAACAAATCCCAAAGAACAAGCCGTAGCCGTTGTCGCCCTTGTTTATGACCATCACGCCACCGAACTGATAAAAAAATTAACGCACCTGCAGCATTCACACTTATTGCAAACGATTAGTTCGTTGCATATTCATCTTGATGCGCGTAACTGCATGGAGATTATTGTGCTTAGAGGACAGTTAGGGGAAATTAACAGCACAGCAGAGAAGATACTAAGTCAGAAAGGCGTCACGCTCGGCAAGATTCATCTTATTCCCTCCGCGGCCAAAACCGGCCGTTCTTGACAGGCCAGCAGGCCTTTTGTTTAATATGCCTTATCGGGCGATTAGCTCAGTTGGTTAGAGCGCACGGATCACACCCGTGAGGCCACAGGTTCGAATCCTGTATCGCCCAGTCTTCGTTACTATTGAGCCTTTCCTTTTATCTTCTTAATTAACTCGACCGTCTCTTTGATATTTTTAGAAATGCCCGCGTAATCTTTAGCTGCCACGAGTTCCTTGGTAATTAGTTTGGAACCAATGCCCACACAAACAGCTCCGGCATCAAACCACTCGCTAAGGCACTACTCTGTAGGGGTTAGCATAATCTCCGTCCATGGACATGGACCTTTAATTGCCTTGATAAAACCAAGGCCGCCAACCTCAGCTCCGGGAAACATTTTAACTATCTCTACACCAAGAGTATGTGTTCTATAAACCTCAGTAACAGAGCCGCAACCGGGACTGTATGGAATTTTTCTGCTGTTACAGAGCTTTGCAACATCTTCATCCAACATCGGTGCGACCACAAAATCGGCACCGGCGGCTATATATACCGCCGCTGTCGGAGCATCACAGACCGAGCCAACACCGAATATTATGTCCGGCCGTTCTTTGTCACGGAACTCGGCAAGTTTGGTAAAAATGTTGATTGCCCTGTCACCGCGGTTGGTGAACTCAATCGCCTTTGCCCCGCCATCCGCACAGGCACAAAGAACGTTTTTGGAAACCTCAAAATCAGAGTTATAAAAGACCGGAAGTAAACCGATGTCTTTAATAGTTGATAAAACTTCAAGTCTGCTGTGCTTAGCTATTTTTCTTCTCCCTTTTATAACCCGTCGCAAATTTTTCCCTCGCTGAAATCCATCCATGCCAGCCCAAAGGCCTTACAATTCGTTAGAGCAAGGGCTACACCATATTTTATTCTCAGGACAGGGTTTCGCAACAGCTCATTATAGAATTTCAAAAATCAATATCTTACAAGAAACACCCGTTATTCATGGCGCAGGGCAACGATTGGGTCCACTTTGGCGGCACGTAAGGCAGGATATAATCCGAAAACGATGCCGACAGCCAGGCTGATAGCCATGGGCAGAATAATACTGACCAGTGTAATAACCGTAGGCATTTTGGCAAAATACGTTATCAGAACCGGCAGAAGAACTCCCAAACCGATTCCGATAAGCCCCCCAATCGTGGACAGCACCACGGTTTCAATAAGGAACTGAAGCACAATCTGTTTTCTCTTTGCGCCAATCGCACGTCTAATACCAATTTCACGTGTTCGCTCGGTCACAGAAGCCAGCATGATATTCATAATTCCAATTCCACCAACCAGCAGACTAATGCAGGCAATTGAGCCCAATACAATATTGAAAATTCTCTTGGTCTCCTCAGCTTGCTTTAACAACGCCAACGGCACGCTGATTATGTAATCCTTTTTCTTGTGAAAACGCTTAATCATTTCTTCGATGCCCGCTGCAGTCGACTCAACATTTCTTCTGTCATCGACCTTAACAATTATCTGATGCAGTTCGACAAGCTCTCTTTCAAATGAGCCGGAAGTTATCCTAGTCATAACATCGCCAAAATAAGTACGGGCCACATCGATTGGTATATAAGCATCAACCTGCTGGTCGGGGATTTGAATGCTTCCAGCCTGTCCGCTTTCACTCTGTATAATACCTATGATTTCAAAATAGTCACCACCTATACGAAGATACTGGCCTATCGTATTGTTAGTAGCCAGGAGCTTTCGCGCACCAAATTCCGTCAGGACTGCTACCGCCGATTTATCCTGCCCATCAGAAATTGACATCACTCGTCCGGCAATGAGGGGTCTTTCTATCAAGCTAAACCACTCTGCGGTCGTCCCAACAACACGCAATTCAAGTTCTCTGGTTCCGAGGCGGCCTTCTTTGCGGAGTACCAGAACGAACCGATCATCGAGACCGAGGG
>CAZNXD010000199.1:0-3877 GCA_964576935.1 uncultured Pirellulales bacterium
ACCTTCGGCCGGAAGATAAGATAGGCATTGCGGTTTATGGCAGCAGCGGCAAAAAAGTTATGAGTCACAGAGGACTCGATGAGAAGGACGAGATTATATCAATAATCGAGAAGCTATCGGCAGGCGGTTCGACCTATGCCGAACAGGGTATCCGAATCGGATACGAGATGGCTGAAGATGCTTTCGAGAAAGGACATATCAACCGGGTGATTCTGTGCTCGGACGGTGTGGCTAATGTCGGCGAGACCGGGGCTAATGCAATTTTAGAAGTGATTAAGAAAAAGGCTGAAAAAGGCATTACTCTGTCAGCTATCGGATTCGGTATGGGTAATTACAATGACGTTCTGATGGAGCAGCTGGGGGATAAAGGTAACGGCTACTACGCTTATGTTGATACCATCGCCGAGGCAAAGAAACTGTTCGAAGAGAATCTGACGGGGACATTGCAGGTAGTTGCACGTGATGTTAAGGTACAGGTTGATTTCAATCCCAAGGTGGTACGCAGCTACCGATTGATTGGCTATGAGAACCGGGATGTGCCGGACGAGAAGTTCCGCGATGACAAATACGACGGCGGTGAGATTGGGGCAGGCCATTCGGTGACGGCATTGTATGAATTGAAGCTCTGGCCCGACAAGGCGGGGACTATCGCAACCACTTACGTTCGGTATAAAGACGCCGACACCTGGGCGGTGACGGAATTCAAGAGCGATATCGAAACGGATGAGGTGCAGGAAGGTATCGATGATTGCGGCAGCGATTTCAGACTGGCGGCGACGGCGGTGGAGTTTGCCGAGATTCTGCGAAAGAGTTACTGGGCCAGGGGTGCAACGCTTGGGCCGGTGCTCGAGCGTGCACAGAAGTTAACCGAGGACTTTGCCGGCGATGCTGATGTAATCGAACTTGTCGATTTGATATCAAAAGCAAACAAGCTAATGAAACAAACCAAGAGCGTTGAAAGTGCAGAGGAAATTGAATATTTGATAGAAGAATAAGAGAACCATCAATCAAAATTAATCAGGAGAAATAGGTATGAACGGAAATGTAAAAAAAATAATGATAATGCTGTTACTAATTGGATGCAGCTCGGTTGCCCAAGCCAGAATCAAGTTAGTAGCACTGCCGGAACGTGCGGCGACGGTGATTCGGCTTGATAATCCAAACGCAACATTGATTGAAGAAGAACGAGCGCTGACATTGCAGAAGGGAATCAACAAAGTTGATTTTTCCTGGAATGGAGTCAGTATCGACACCGATTCAATTCGACTGAAGGTGCTGGGCCATCCGGGGAAAGTGAAGCTTTTGAATGTCAGCTATCCACCCGGCGAGGCTGCTTTGGTGTGGGAAATCAGCAGCGACAGCGATTACGTGGAGACGGTTCGGATAAGTTATCTGCTGTCAAATATCGACAGGCTGATTACCTATAAGGCGGTGGCTGATAAGAAAGAGTCTGAGGTCGATTTGAAGAGCTTTTTGGTGCTGCGGAACTTTTCGGGTGAGGACTTTGATTTAGCCAGGGTGCTTTTGGATTACGGCGAGGCCTTCGAGAAGGGAATCAGCCACGAAGAAACCAAGAAGATGCTCTTTCTAAAGGCTGGCAAAGTTCCTATCCGCAAGGTTTGGACGTTCGATGCGGCGAAACTGCCGTGGGACCCGGAGCAGCTTGAGAACCGCAATGTCGGAATTCCCGTGACGTACGAGATAACTAACAGCAGCAAAAATCGGCTGGGGGAATTTTCGCTATGGGGCGGCAAGGCCAGAATCTTCCAAGACGACGGGCACGAAAGCACCATATTTTTAGGCGAAGATTATACAGGCCAGGTGCCGGTCGGTGAAAAGATGGAGCTTTATATCGGCGACAGCAGAGACATCGTAGTGACTCAGCGGAAGATGAAAGATGAGAGAATCAATCTGAGAAAAAATAATCGCGGGGATGTGATTCTGTACGACACTGACGAAGAGATTGTCGCCAAGATAGAAAACTTCAAGGACAGCGACGCGGTTTTGACGGTAATTGAGCACATACCGGGACAGTGGGATATGAAAAAGTGCGATATGAAGTATGAGCGAGTAGATGCAGAGACAATCAAGTTCGAGATTGAGCTGCCTGCTCACGGCAAGAAAGAGCTGGAAATGCGATATCATCGCAGGAACATTCGGCCTGATATGCATATCGATATTCATAGATACTAAGCGATTAAGTAAGGAACAAAAACATGAAACGTATAATAGCGGGTTTAATGATAATGGGATTAGCGGTGGTTACAGCACAAGCGAAAGTGGATTTGGTGACACTGCCTGCGCGGGATACGGTCCAGCTTACGATTTACAACTCAGCTGATTTGACACTAACTCGCGAAAGCCGTGCGCTGACATTGAAAGAAGGTAAAAACAGTTTACAGTTTTCGTGGGTAAACACGTTAATCGACCCGACGAGCTTAGAGATGCTGCCCAAGGCCAATGCCGATGAGATTGATATCGCGGAATTAGTTTACCCACCGAGAGTGCAGAACTTAGGACTGTGGAATATCGAAAGCGGTGTCGCAGGCAAGGTTCCGGTAGAGATTACTTACCTGACGAGCGGATTATCATGGCGGGCATTTTACATGGGGACACTTACGCCGGATGAAAAGACGATGCGGCTGCAGGGCTATGTACGAGTGTCTAATCACAGCGGCGAGGATTATGAAAATGCACAGACACGGCTGATAGTCGGCAAGGTGCACATACTCGACCAGATTGCTGAACTGGCTCGCAGGCAGTGGCCTTATGGACGACCTGGCGTGGTGGCATACCCCGCAGGAGTAATGCGAAAGATGGAAGACAAATCACGCCTGGAATTAGAGGCGATGGATTCGATAAAATACGCAATGGAAGCACCGAAGGAAATCAGGAAGGAAGGATTGAGTGAGTATTTTCTTTATACGATTGAAGGCACTGAGACGATTCTGAACGGCTGGTCGAAAAGACTTATCAGCTTCGATGCCGAAGAGGTTCCCGTAGTGAATCTGTATAAGTATGAAGAGAGAAGATATGGGCCGAGTGTGGTACGATTTTTAAACTTCAAGAATGACACCGAGCACAAGCTCGGCGATACTCCGATTCCTGGCGGGATGCTGAAAGTGTACAGGACGGCGGACGCCGAAGAGCATCTGTCGTACACGGGACAATCGTCGTTTAAGTATATACCCGTAGATGAGGACGTGGAGCTGAACTTAGGTGCGGTGTCGGACGTCGTGGTCGAACTGAAATTGATGGATTTTGCTACGGATAACTACAGATTCAACAGTAAAGGCAATATTACAGGCTGGGATGAGATTCGTAAGTTTCGAGCCGAGGTTCGTAATACTCGACAGATACCGGTGAAAGTGGAAATCAAGCGGAACTTCGGTACTCAGTATTGGAACATGGAAAAAGACGGCGACTACGGCAAATACGAAAAGATAGACCTGGATACGGTAAAGTTCACGCTGGAGCTGAAGCCGAACACAAAGAAAACCTTTGAGTACACGCTGACTACCTATCACGGGCAGCGCGAACAAGACTGGGATTAAGGCCTTACGTGAAGATTAACAGGTTATCCAACATTCTCCAAAAGCCCGCTCATTAAGCGGGCTTTTTTATTTGCGAGCTTGAATATGGCCAGCTTAGCCGGTATGATTCAGCAAAATCGATATTATTCATCTCGGAGTGAGCGATGGCACACAAGTTTATAAACGAAATTGAAGCCGGCGAGGTGGTGGATGATATATACCTTGTCAGGGACCCGATTCTGCGAAGTACTACGCGGGGAGATTTGTATATCGCCATGTTTTTGTGCGACCGGACGGGCCGGCTTAACGGGCGGATGTGGCAGGCAAGTGAAGAAATCTATAAA
>CAZNXD010000200.1:0-3869 GCA_964576935.1 uncultured Pirellulales bacterium
CCGCCAACCGCAATAAAGCCGGTAACGTGCAGAATATTCTGTACCGTCTCAAACACTTGCGTGCCCTTTTGGTCTGCTGTCCGCAGCAAACTATTTTTTAGTGCTTAAAGTGGCGTTTGCCAGTAAAGACCATCGCGATGCCGTGTTTTTCAGCAGCGGCAATTACCTCACCATCCTTTTTGGAGCCTCCCGGCTGAACGATGCAAGCCACGCCGGCTTTAGCTGCATTTTCCACGTTGTCGGGGAATGGGAAAAAGGCGTCGGAGGCCAAAGCACAACCTTTTGTTTCATCACCGGCATTTTTAAAAGCAATTAAGCCCGATTCGACCCGGTTCATCTGACCGGCGCCGACTCCGATGATTTTGCGTCCTTTAGTCAGCACGATTGTGTTGCTCTTAGTATGCTTAGAGGCAATCCAGGCGATTCTCAAGTCCTCCATCTGCTCAGTGGTGGGCCTGGTCTTGGTTGGATATGTCAAGGCATCCGGTTCCCATGCGACAAGGTCTCGTTTTTGCAGCAGCAATCCGCCGACGACACAGCGAACGTCGTATTCACCAAAGTCAATTTTGGCTCGGTCGACCGGCCCGGTTTCAACGAGGCGTACATTGGCGCCCCAGCTTTTGAGAGTTCGAATTATCTGGACAGCCGCCGGGTCAAACTCCGGCGCGATAATCACCTCGGCAAAGAAACCGCCTGCGCCGCGGACCTTGCCAAACCGGCTGTACGATTCCATAATCGTCTGAGCAAGAGTCTCATCGACTTTTCTATTCAGTGCAACGATACCTCCGAAGGCACTTATTACGTCTCCTTCATAGGCCTTACGATACGCCTCGCAAATATCGGCGTCGACGGCACAGCCGCAGGGATTCAGGTGTTTGACGACAATCGCGGCCGGCTCATCAAATTCCTTAACCAGCTCAAACGCCGCGTTGGTATCAAGCAGATTGTTAAAGCTGATTTCTTTGCCGCCTTCGAGCAGTTTGCCGCTACTGACAGATGTTTCCCCGCTCGGCGGCAACTTGTAGTAAGCTGCGCTTTGGTGCGGATTCTCACCATAACGAAGCGTCGCCTCCTTTAACGCGGCAACAGAGATTCTCTCGGGATATTCAATCGAGGCACGCTTGTTCAAATATTTTGCTATGGCCGCATCGTACGAAGCGGTAAGGCTAAATGCTATACGAGCCAGGTCACTGCGAAGCTCCTCGCTGACGGCCCCACCGCTGCTTTCCATCTGCTCAAGAACTCTTGGATATTGTTCGGCGTTTGTAACAACAGTGACATATTTATGATTTTTGGCCGCCGAGCGTAGCATGCTCGGCCCGCCGATATCAATATTCTCTATCGCCTCTTCTAAAGTGCAGCCTTTTTTTGCTATCGTGGCTTCGAATGGATAAAGATTTACACACACTAAATCAATCGGCTCGATGCCGTGCTCTTTCATCGCCGAGACGTGCTCTGAATTGTCCCTGACTGACAGCAGTGCGCCGTGAATCTTAGGATGAAGCGTCTTGACTCTGCCGTTCATCATTTCGGGAAAGCCGGTAATCGACTCGATACCAATGACATCAATTCCGGCTTCACTGAGCTTGCCGGCGGTTCCGCCGGTACTGATTATTTTGACACCCATGGTGCTTAGCTTTTTGGCGAACTCAACCACGCCGGTCTTGTCCGATACACTTATCAACGCTGTCTTGATTTTCACATCCATTTGAATCCCTTCCTTCAATCCCTTCCCTGTAAACAAATAATCCGCCCAAACTCATCAGCTAAGTATATTCGCCCGTCTGCCACATTGGCCACATGCAGTGACACTTCCGGCAACGCAACAGAGTCAACTTTCTTTCCCTTGTTCGCATCCACCAGAACTATTTCACCTTTACTACTTAGCACATATACCCCCGATTTTGACTCAGCCAGTAAATCCTTGCCCTGGTCTAACTGCCACGCCAGTTTACCGCTTGCCTTGTCTATTGCTATCAGTCCCTTGCCGTCCACGTTCTGATAGACGAATCGATTCGTTACTCTCGGGGCCTCTTTGAGCAGAGCAGACGTGAGGTATTTCCATATCAGCTTTCCACGTCGGGTATCTACGGCGTAGATATTTGTGTCCTCACTTGAAAAGTACACTACTGAGCCGTCTCTGATAAGGGGAGCATTAACGACCCGGGCCGCACTGAACTTCCAAAGCTGTACGGGTCTGTTCGGCAGCATTGTCATAACCAGGCCCTTGCGAGTCGCAAAAGTCACCGAATCGTCTGAGGCGATGACATCCACCATTTCAGCATCATCATCGCCGGCCACTTCAAAAACCTCAATCATATCCGATGACTGGAGGACATGCAGCCGCTTATCTGTTCCAGCGACATAATAAAAGTCTCTATTCTTAACTGGCGGACATGCCGGTGCAAAACCCAGCCTTTTAGAGCGTATTCGAGTGCCGCTGCGCCGGTCAATTTCAACCAAGTCGGAACTAATAGTAGAATAAATCGTCTCGCCGGCAATTGCCCAGCCGTTAATGATAACCTCCGCGGGCGCCGCTGAGAAACTCACAACAGGCTCGCTTTCGACCTTGTCCATACTCATCACATAGTTTTCACTGGTAAACGCGTACAGACGGTCTCCAACAAGCTTTATGCTCTCAAGGCGCTCGGTCGGAGCTAATGGCACAACATTTGACCACACCGGCTCAAGCCCTAAATCTTTAACAGCTTCAGGGCTTACCAGAAGCTCGGTAAGGTCCGGGCCGATTTCAACTTCGGTTTCAACAACCTCTTTCTTTGCACAGCCGGTTAAAACCACAGAAACTAACATAATGACTGATAGAATCGTTCGCATAATTATCCATCCTCATGAAAAAGCAGTACTTTCATCACCCCAGCCGTTATCCACCGCCTACACTGCACAAGTCCCGGCTCACGGCATCTCGACATAATCCGCCAAGTCAACATTGTTCTCAGTCTCGAACTGTGCCATCTGCTCGATACGTTCGATGTCGTCCTGGATTCGATTGGCCAGTTTGAAAATATAAGGCTTGCCCGCCAGGCGGTTACGAAGGTCATCGAGCATCGGCTCCCACGAGCCGGCGTAAAGCTGAGCCTTGAGAACGACCAGCATACGGCATTCTTCGCTTAATCCGTTAATATAATCGGTCACCACCCTGCTCGGAGCCGCAGTGCTGCTTTTTCTTCCTTGTCCTTCAGACTCAGCCATTCGTTTATAACCTCGCTCCGTCGCCATAGCTTTTGAGCGTTGGCGACTGCAGGGAGAATCCTAATCTGCAATAAGCCGAATTGCAACAGTTTTTCCCAGATTGACGCTCGGAGAGCACCAGATGTTAATCTGAGACGGCTAATGAGAGGAGTTTTTGTTTGCCCCCTTGAAGAGTATGGCGTGGAAAAGAATACCGAGCAAGACCACAGCAGAAGCGTTCTTGACAGCCTGGGGCATCATCCAACCTGGCCGGGTCACCACGGCGAAATCAAACCCAGCGGCGATATAGTCCAGCAGCAGCCCCGCCGCCAAGGCGCAACCGGCTACAGAAGCCAAATATATAATGGCCGTTCGACCGCCAAGGCCCTTCCAGATTGTGGTAAACGAGGCCGCGTTAGTGGCCGGGCCGGTCATAAGAAATACTAATGCCGCTCCGGGATCGAGACCTTTCATTATCAAAACCGCAGCAATCGGGACAGACGCCGTGGCGCAGACGTAAACCGGTATACCCAAAACCATCATCACCAGCATTGCAACTACAGGATGCACCAGTTTTTCGGCAAAATAGTCGTCCGGCACCAAGGCCGACAGAAAGGCGGCAATAACAAGACCAACCAGCATCGCTTTGCCGATGTCACGAGGCAGTGTGACAAAGGCAA
>CAZNXD010000201.1:0-3861 GCA_964576935.1 uncultured Pirellulales bacterium
TCAACTATGGTAAAACCACTTTTTTTGCCGAATTGTATTTTTCTTGACATCACTGTATTCTCCTTTTATATCTTATGACTATTATTTACCCGGCTAATATTCAATTAACCACCGGCACTACCCAGACCGGAGATAACCTGAATCATCGGCAGGAAGATTGACAAAACAATCATCATAACGATTCCGCCCAGCCCGATAATCATTACAGGCTCAAGCAGTGACATCAAAGACGCCACCAGAACGTCCACCTGCTCGTCGTAGTTGTCCGCTACTTTCAGAAGCATCTTGTCAAGGTCACCTGTCTCTTCACCAACCGCAACCATGTTGGTAACAATCAGGTCCACCGTCTTGGACTGACGCAGCGGTCCGGCGAATGTGTCGCCCTGACGGATAGAGTTGTGAACGTTACCGAGCATCCTCGCAAAAACTTCATTACCGGCCGTCTCGCGGGTAACGTTGAGTGCATCGAGAATCGGAACACCGGCTCCTATGAGCGTTCCGAGTGTCCTGGTCCAGCGAGTAACTGCTACTTTACCGCTAAGCTGTCCAATAATAGGCAGTCTCAGTTTGATAGAGTCCAGCACCAGCCGACCTGTTCGGAACTTTTTTACTATTTTCAGGATAAATATAACTATAAACGGAACACTGAGAATTACCGCCCAGCCGTACTTGAACGCTATCCAATTACTTATACTCATAACAGTTTGCGTTATAGGGTGGAGCTCACCTTCGATCATTTCCGAAAGAACCTTGGTGAAACGTGGAACCACCCATTTCATCAGGCCAAGAAGAATAAGAAACGCCGCCGTAAGAACCGTCAGCGGATATATCATCGCGCTTTTAACCCGGCTCTTGAGCTTTTGAGCCTTCTCCATAAAGTCCGCAACTCTTGCAAGAATCAAATCCAGCACACCGCCGGTCTCACCTGCTGCTACCATATTCACAAACAGCCTGTCGAAAGTACGCTGATACCGTCCCATGGCCTCCGAAAGGGTCGAGCCGCCCTCGATGTCGTCGGCGACGTAACCAATGACCCGTTTAAAGGTTCCGCTTTTTTGCTGCTCCTGCAAAATCCTCAGGGAACGCAATATAGGCAGACCCGCGTCCTGCAAAGTTGACATCTGTCTGGCAAACTGCGTGGTAAGTTTGGGTTTGACCTTTCCGCCGGAGCCTCGCCGACGAGGTGCTCTGGCGGCTCTGGCGGCCGGTTTTTTCTTGGCACCAGTGAGATGCACTTTGGTCGGGAAATATCCCATATTTCGGATTTTACTTACCGCTTCCTGCTGACTCAGAGCCTCTATTTCGTCCTTTACTCCGACACCCTGTGAGTCAAGCGCTTCATATTTAAAGATGGGCATTTTAAATACCTCCTATAAGTACATGGCTATCAGCATAGCCTACTAACCCTCAATCATAGTTTCTTTAACCACTTCATCGATTGTGGTGATCCCGTCATAGACCGCTGCCAAACCATTGTCTCTTAATAACCTCATGCCGGCTTTTTGCGCCGTAGCCCGTAGAACATTGGTCGATGCATGATTCATTACCAGCTCTCGCATTTCGTCGTTGAAAACCATAATCTCAAACAACGCTATTCGGCCGCGGTATCCTGTGCCGTTGCAGTTGTTACACCCCTTGCCGCGATAAAACACTTTACCCCGCACATCTTCGGGGCTAAGCCGAAGTTCATTCAATTGATGCTCGGTCGGCTCAAATTCAGTTTTGCAGCTCTCACAAATCTTTCTGACCAGACGCTGAGCAAATATCCCCTCGAGTGTTGCCGTAAGCAAAAACGGCTCAACCCCCAGGTCCAGAAGTCGTGCAATGGAACTGGGGGCATCATTGGTGTGCAGAGTTGTAAATACCAAGTGGCCCGTCAGTGACGCCTGTGCCGCAATCTCCGCCGTCTCAAGGTCACGAATTTCACCAACCATAACCACATCCGGGTCTTGACGAAGAATTGACCTGAGACACCTGGCAAAGGTAAGGCCAATATCACTCTTCATCTGTACTTGGATAATACCGTCAATATCGTAGTCAACCGGGTCTTCAGTCGTGATGATTTTACGCTCAATATCGTTGAGCTCCGTCAGTGCGGCGTACAAGGTCGTCGTCTTGCCGCACCCGGTCGGTCCTGTTACAATTATGATGCCGTTGGGCTTGCGAATTAGCCGGCGCACAAGTTTTAGTTCCTCGCTCCTGAATCCCAGCTTCCCCAAATCAAGGCTGATTTGTTCCCTGTCAAGCACACGCAGCACAACGCTCTCTCCAAACATCGTCGGCAGAACGCTCACCCGCAAATCCACCGGATTGCCGCCGACCGTCAAAGAAATACGCCCGTCCTGAGGCAAACGACGCTCGGCAATATCCAACTCTGCCATAACTTTTATACGCGAGCTAAGAGCCGCTGCGATATGCTTTGGTGGGGGTATCATTTCATACAAAATACCGTCAATGCGGTAACGCATCTTGTATTCATCTTCAAAAGGCTCAAAGTGAACATCAGATGCCTTATCACGGATCGCCTGCAGTAAAACAAGGTTCAGCAGCTTCTTCACAGGGTTCGATTCTGAAAGCTCTTTGAGTTCTTCAAGGTCTATACTTTGGTCTCGACCCTCAAACTCAGCCAGAAAACTATCCTTCTGAATCTCTTCAATCAAATCGTTGATGCCTTCCTTGTCCTCCTGACCCTCGTAGTATTTATTGATTGCACTTTCGAGAACATCCGGGTCTGTGAACCTTGCAACGATTCGCATTCCCATTAATCTGCCCAGGTCGTCTGTGGCACCTACGTTGTCTGGGTTGTCAATAGCAACGGTTAGCTCTTTCTGGGAATCATCGTACTCAACCGGGACTACGCGGTATGTTTTAGCCATCTGTGCCGGTATCTGGTCAATCACATCAGATGATATGTCCATGTTTTTCAGGTCTATGTATTCCATCCCCCTCTGGGCAGCCAACGCCATATTCAACTGTTTATCATCAACCAGGCCAAGTTCGACGAATATTTCACCAATCCGTACTTTACCCTGCCTCTGTTTCTGTATTTGCAGGCATTGATGAACCTTTTCCCTCGTCAGAACGCCCATCTTTATAAGAACGCGTCCCAAGGTTCTTCCACGCAACTGTTCAATTGGCAGTGAATTCTTTATGGCTTGATTTTTCGCCATGTCTGAAACCTTCCAAAGCTTCTTACCCCATCATTCCCCATTATATACGAATAAACCACAGCGTCCAAAGAAATTACAAATATGACATATGGTTATATAGACTTATGCAGCGTCTTATAATCAAGACTTAGACTGCCATAACTCCTTTGCTCTACAACCCTTGCGCTCATTGCTGTCTTGATGGTGAAAATACATGCGTTTATAAAAATTATCGAAAAGGTAATTTTTGTAGATTTCTCTTGAAACATTCTCAAAGTCCGTATAAACAAATCTACCCCCAATGAATGCTTATGAACGGAACACTTCGATTTCCTCTTCGCCTCCTTTACCCTTCTTCTTGCTTTTGAGAGCTTTTATTTTATTGTCAGCCTTGTCCTTTAGCATTCCAGGCTGGCGTGACTTATCAAGCATTTCCTGCTGAGTGATTTTATTATCATCGTACAATTGCCAGAGATGCTCATCCAGCAGCTGCATACCCAGCTTTTTGCCGGTCTGTATGGTCGAATCTATGCGGTAGGTCTTGTTTTCACGGATGAGGTTAGCGATAGCCGGGGTTACCACCATAAACTCATAAGCTGCTATTCTGCCGCGTCCGGTAGCCAGCGGACAAAGAGCCTGGCTAAGAACCGCTATCAGGTTACTACTTAGCTGGGTTCGAATCTGCTCCTGCTGATTTGGCGGAAAAACATCG
>CAZNXD010000202.1:0-3821 GCA_964576935.1 uncultured Pirellulales bacterium
GATTACAAGTGTTTTGGTGGCAGTTTGCGTAGTGGTGCTGGTTGTACTGCCTGTTGTCTCTGGCTCGGGGACAGATGAGCAGGTGCAGAAGATCCTCGATACTCCCAGTGTAGTAGAAAGATTCCAGGCCCATGCCGGCAGTGTCAGAAGCAGCGATGAAGATTCGCCACTGGTTAAACAGGCCCAGGCTTTTGCCTTATACTTAAATCCTCCACCTCCGCCGAAGCCGCCGGCGAAAAAGTCAGCACCAAGGCGACCAGCTACTCCACGGCCGGCGGGACCGGTCACAGCCAAGTTTAACCTTTTAGGTACCAGCTTTTATCCATTGCGGCCGGAAATGTCGCTTGCTCTGATTGATGAGCCGGGAAAAGGCCTGAGGTGGGTCAGACAATCAAGCGAAGTAGGGCATCTTATAATCGAACAGGTTAAGGACGGCGAGATTGTGGTCCGAGACGGACAGCGAACCTTTGAGCTGGTGGCTGAGAGGCCGAAAAAGGTTAGTCTGCTTAAAGGAGACCGGACCAGCTTACGAGCGACACCATCTAACGGGCCGTCAACACCGGTTTCGCGGACGCAGGAAGCAAGAACACCGCGAGTTGCTGCTCGCAGGCCGGCCAGGAGCTATAGCAGAGCGCCTCGGAGCCCTGCTGCACAGCGCCAGATGAGCCCAGAGGACATGGAATGGGTCGAACGATTTATAGAGGAGACAAAAGATATTACTGATGATGAAGAGTGGCTCAAAAAGGCCGAAGAGCTTCTTAGCGGAACGGATGCAAGTGGCCGAATCAGTGAAGATGAGGCCCAGCAGTTGGAGCAGCTTGGCAAAGAGTTAAGCGATGCCAACGAGGCTAAGGATAGCAATGACGCTGGCGGGTCGGATTAAAGTGGTGTTTGAGCTGGGGAGCGGATTTTGGTCCGAATATAGGGATAAGATAAAATGGGGGGAGATTTTAGCTTGGGATTTAGACGTTTCCTTGGATTTCAATTCTGCGAATTTTGACTGAGGGCTGGTTCTTGGCCCGAAAAAAACGGAACTTTTGGGGTTGTTGCGGTGTCTGAATAACTGCACCAGCGGTGTTTGCCCGCGGAGGCGAGATGAGATTCAACCGGGGACGTAAGAGCTTGGATGAGAAGAAGTTATAGGATAAAATGTAGACCTTGGCTGTCCGATAGAGAGCGATATAAAGGACGAGAATATCTTGGAGCATGCTATGACGTCGAAAAGTAGGTTGGCGGCCTGGGTGCGAAGCCTTGGTGTGGTCTTTGCGCTGATACTTTGTTTTTGGTGGAGTCTGAGTCTTGCCGCCCAGAAGAAGGGCTCGCCGCAGCCTGAACGTTTCATGTCGAGATCTGTGCGTAATATCACTCCGGATGAGGCCGTAAAATATTTGTCCGAGGCTGGTGTGGGCACAGCTTCCCGGATACCAAGCACCAATATGATACTGATTACCGCCGAGCCGAGTGAGTTGACCAAGGCCAAGGCGATTCTTGAATTGGTTGACAGTAATCAACCTCACGCAATCAGAATATTACCTGCTGCTGGCGAGCTTGGCAAACAGCCATTATATGAGCTGCTCGATGAGCGGATAAAGGACATCTCCATCGGCAGTTTTCGCGAGCAGCCGGGCAAAGATGCTGAGTCGAAGGCGCTTATCGATATTCACAATGACTCAGTGATAGTAGTGGCTAAAGCTGAGCAGATTCAGACAATCATCTCTGCGTTAGAGGATATAATTGCCGAAAAGTCGGGCGCTAAAGTAAGTCAGCCCGATGAAATTACAGTATCAGAACCTGTGGACGGAAATCTGGCGGCGAAGATTTTGGAATTAAAGCCCAAGGATGTCAATGCTCCGGGCAATGATAAGTTTTTCAATGGTCTTCTGGACTCGTTGGCTGAGGCCGAGAGGATTGAGGCCGAATTGAAAGGAGCCGAGCCGAAGCAACCTCGGACGCAACAGAAAATCGCTGCCGAGCCCGTTTTGCCGGAATCGCAGGAAATTATGAACCAGCGACCAGAACCGAAACGGTCTGAGATAATCGAACTGGAGGACGAGTCAGACAAACCAACCTTTGAAAGAATCTCCTATGAGCCGCAGAAAGTTGACTTGGCTGAGGAGACGATTGAACTGGATTTGCCGGAAACGCTCAATATAGTGGATTTGATTGACCTGGTGGGAAAACATCTGGACCTGGATTTACTGTATGACCCTGGTGAGGTCAAGGGGATGGTAAGTCTGAGGGTGCAGGACAAAATTAAGATAGGTGAGTTATATCCCCTGCTGGAATCTGTGCTGAAGTTTCGGGGCTTTGTGATGAGCCGCAAAGGCAATCTTGTCACTATTGTGCCGGCGGCTAAGGTGCTGGATATTGACCCGATTCTTCTGGATGGCGAGAAAGGGCCTCCCAAGTACGGTGATGTAATTGTTACGAGGGTTTTTGATCTTCGGTACATTGATACGGCCAGTGCAGAGAATCTTCTCAAGAATATGAAGCTCGGGGTTAATGTCTCATCGGTTGCAGCGGCCAAGAAGCTTATTGTTACTGGTTATGCTTATCGCATGGGGCGGGTTGAAGAGCTTTTGAGTATGATAGACAGGCCCGGTGAGACCAAGCAGTTTCGCTTCAGGCAGTTAAGATATACTATGGCCGGAAGTCTTGCTTCGCAGGTCAAGACGCTTGCCGAGCAACTTGGTACTGTTTCAGTGACAGTCGCTGCAAAAGCTACACCATCACCTGCACCGGCGAAAGGAAGACGTGCACCAAGAAAGCCGACGCCGACACCGACACCGAGTCCAACGGGTGAGCCTTCGGTGTACCTCGATTCTGACGAGAGAACTAACCGCATATTGATGATAGGTGCGAAAGAACAGCTCGATACGGTTGAGAAATTAATAGATGCGCTCGATGTGGAACAGCAGGATTTGCGAACGTTGCGGCTGTATGACATACAGTATGTCGGGGCTGAAGAGGTTCTGGACAAGTTGGCGGAATTGGGCCTCGTCAGCGCCGGAAGAAGGGCCGAGCGCGGCACAAGTAGGCGCATAACCAGTCCCAGGGCGCAAAAGCCTGGCGAGCAGGCAGCAGCGGAAGTGGAAGTTACTGAAGAAGGTCTGGTTGAAAGGCCTTTGGTTGTAATAATCGAATCGACGAACTCGCTTCTGGTAAACGCCACGGCCGAGCAGCACGCGCAGATTGCAACGATTATCGCCTATGTCGATGCCGAGCCTGAACAGACGGCGACGAATTATATCGTCTATCCTCTGGAAAATCAGGACCCAACGGAACTGGCTGGCGTATTAAACCAGCTCATCCAGGAAACTATCGAGGAGACACAGGGCAAGGATTCCAAGGTTGTAAGGACAACACAAAGAAAGATAGAAGAGGATATAACAATTATCCCTGATTCTAAAACTTATTCACTGGTTGTTTATGCCAGCAAGAAAAATCAGCAGTGGATTAGCTCACTGATTCGAGAGCTTGATGAGTATCGCCCACAGGTCCTGCTTGATGTAATGCTGGTTGAAATAACCAAGAACGACCAATTTAATTATGACCTTAATCTCATACAAAGTTTTCCGGACCTTCTTACAACGAGCGGGTTGGCCAGTGTATTGATTGAAGGCGCCACTGGTGTTGATCCTGTAACTAGTGGCGACATCACCGGTAAGCTACTTAGTTCACACAGAGACAGGTTTATAGATGTGCAGTCTAATAGCGGCTCAGGGACGGCTTTTTATGCCGACCGTCACGTAAATATCTTATTGACAGCTATCCAGACCAAAGACTATGGGCGTGTTTTAGCCCGACCTAAGCTGCTTGTT